>NZ_JBGLYU010000027.1:0-82048 GCF_047304235.1 Variovorax sp. Varisp36 | reverse complement strand
GGGATGGGGGCAAGCGGCATACCCAGGAAGCGCTCTGCTGCCCCCATCCCACCTTCCCCCAGAGGGGGAAGGTGCAAGACGGGATCAGGCAGCGCCGATGCCGGCAACCAAGCTGCCCGGCGCCTGCCCGTTCTTCAGCCCGGCCGTAAACGCCAGCATGCGGTCGATCGGCACACGCGCCCGCAGCCCCAGTGCCGGATCGACGTGGATCTCGCCCGCACCCGTCTCCAGCGCATTCGCCAGCTCCACCAACCCATTCATCGCCATCCACGGGCAATGCGCGCAACTCTTGCAGGTGCCGCCGTTGCCGGCGGTTGGCGCCTCGATGAAGGTCTTGCCGGGGTTCAGCGTGCGCAGCTTGTGCAGCATGCCGGTGTCCGTGGCGACGATGAATTCGCTGGCGTCCATGCGCTGCGCGGCATTCAGGATGGCCGAGGTGGAACCCACCGCATCCGCCAGCGCGATCACGTCCGACGGCGATTCCGGGTGCACCAGCACCTTCGCCTTCGGGTGCTCTTTCATGAGCAGTTCGAGCTCCAGCGCCTTGAATTCGTCATGCACGATGCAGGCGCCGTTCCAGCTGACCATGTCCGCACCGGTCTGGCGCTGGATGTAGTCGCCCAGGTGGCGGTCGGGGCCCCAGAGGATCTTCTGGCCCGCCGCGTGCAGGGCACCCACCACGTCGAGCGCGCAGCTCGACGTGACGAGCCAGTCGGCGCGCGCCTTCACGGCGGCGCTGGTGTTGGCGTAGACGACCACGGTGCGGTCGGGGTGCTGGTCGCAGAAGGCACTGAATTCGTCGACCGGGCAGCCCAGGTCGAGCGAGCAGTTCGCGTCGAGGTCGGGCATCAGCACGCGCTTTTCGGGCGACAGGATCTTCGAAGTCTCGCCCATGAAGCGCACGCCCGACACCACCAGCGTCTGCGCGGCATGGTCGCGGCCGAAGCGCGCCATCTCGAGCGAATCGCTCACGATGCCGCCGGTTTCCTCGGCCAGGTCCTGCAGGTCGGGGTGCACATAGAAGTGCGACACCATCACGGCATTGCGCTCACGCAGCAGGCGGCGGATGCGCTCCTTCAGCGCGGTGCGTTCATCGGGCGAAGGCTCGGGGGGCACGCGGGCCCAGGCGTGGCGCGTGTCGCAGGCTGAACCTTTCAGCGCGGGCTGTTCGTAGTCGATGTCGATGACCGGAGACGACATGGGCGGATCAGCCTTCCTGGAAACGCATCGAATAGTCGATGGCTTTGACATCCTTGGTCAACGCGCCCACCGAGATCCGGTCGACACCGGTTTCGGCCAGGGCGCGCAGGCCGTCCAGCGTGACGCCACCGGATATTTCCAGCACGGCCTTGCGGCTTTCGCCGGCTTCGTCATTGATGCGCACGGCCTCGCGCAGCGTGGGCAAATCCATGTTGTCGAGCAGCACCATGCGCGCGCCGGCGTCCAGCGCCTCGCGCAGCTGGGCCAGCGTTTCGACCTCGACTTCGACGAAGGCGGCCCGCGCAGCCACCGGCGCCACGGCGCGCAGGGCGGCCGCCACGCCGCCGGCCGCGGCGATGTGGTTTTCCTTGATGAGCACCGCGTCGTACAGGCCAATGCGGTGATTCAGGCCACCACCGGTGCGAACAGCGTATTTCTGAGCGAGGCGCAGGCCCGGAATCGTCTTGCGGGTGTCGACGATGCGGGCACGCGTGCCTCGCACGGCGTCGGCATACAGGGCGGTCTTGGTGGCGACCGCGCTCAGCAATTGCAGGAAGTTGAGCGCGGTGCGCTCGGCCGTCAGCAGTGCACGCGCAGAGCCTTCGATCTCGACCACGGTCTGGCCGGCCGCGCAACGCTCGCCTTCGGCGCAGAGCCAGTGGATGCGCACTTGCGGGTCGAGCTGCCGCAGGGCCGCCTCGACCCAGGGCGCGCCGCACACCACGGCAGCTTCGCGCGCCAGCACACGGGCGCGCACGGTACGGACGGGATCGACCAGCGACGCGGTGAGGTCGCCGTCGGCAACGTCTTCCTGCAATGCGCGGATGGCATCGGACAGGGCCAGCGCGGCCACGGCCGACGCTGAAAAATCGAAGCGAAGGCTCATGGCTCTTTGTCTCTGCGTTTTTTCTTCAGGAGGATTGACGAGGGGAAGCCGCGGCGCCCGGCTGGACCGATTCCGGCACCGGGTCGCGGCCCGTCAGGGCGGCCACGGCGTCCTGCGGGCTCACGCGGCCGTCGAGCAGGGCGACCACGCCCTCGGCGATCGGCATCTCGACACCAAGGCCGCGCGCGCGCTGCACCACGGTGCGGGCGCAATACACGCCTTCGGCGACGTGGCCGAGCGAATCGACGGCCTGCGCCAGCGTTCGGCCCTGGGCCAGCAGCAGGCCGACCTTGCGGTTGCGCGACAGGTCGCCGGTGGAGGTCAGCACGAGGTCTCCCAGGCCCGAAAGGCCCATGAAAGTCTCGGCGCGGGCGCCCAGCGCGAGGCCGAAGCGGGTCATTTCGGCGAGGCCGCGGGTGATGAGTGCCGCCCGGGCGTTGAGCCCCAGCGCAAGGCCGTCGCACAGCCCGGTGGCGATGGCGAGCACGTTCTTGACCGCGCCGCCCACTTCCACGCCCACGATGTCTTCGTTGGCGTACACGCGCAGCGCGGGTCCGTGGAAGGCATCGACCAGCGTGTCGCGAACCGCGGCATGCGGGCTGGCGGCCACCAGCGCGGTCGGCCGCCCTTCGGCGACCTCCTGCGCAAAGCTGGGGCCGCTGAGCACGCCCGCTCTCAAATCAGGAGCAACCTGCGCCCATATTTCGTGGGCCAGCAGGCCAAAGGATTCGGGAGAACTGTCGAGTGCGGGCTCGACGCCCTTGCACAGCCACGCCACCGCCGCGGTGGTGCCGCGCAGTGCGACGAGCTGCTCGCGCAGGGCGGCCATGGGCGTGGCCACGATGACGAGGTCGGCGCCGGCCTGCGCCTGGGCGATGTCGCCGGCGCGCACGGCGAGCGAGGCCGGCAAAGCCAGCCCGGGCAGGTAACGGGTGTTTTCGCGCGCGGCCGACATGGCGTCGGCCTGAGCGGCATCGCGCGCCCAGAGCGTGACCTCGTGGCGAACCGCCGCGTTGACGGCGACTGCCGTGCCCCAGGCACCGGCGCCATGAACGCAGATCTTCATCGGCGTTGGCGGCGTCTGTGCCGGTTTACTGCGCGAGGGTCGGCGCGGCTTGGCCGGCGGCCTGCGCCTGCTGCTGTTCGTACATCGCCTGGAAGTTGATCTCGGCGAGGTGCACTGGCGGGAAGCCGCCGCGCTGGATCACGTCGGCGACGTTGCCGCGCAGGTACGGGTAGACGATCTGCGGGCATGCGATGCCCAGAATCGCGCCCATCTGGTCTTCCGGCAGGTTGCGGATCTCGAAGATGCCGGCCTGCTTGGCCTCGACCAGGAACACGGTCTTGTCGCCGATCTTGGTCTGCACGGTGGCCGAAACGGTGATCTCGAAGATGCCGTCGGTCACCGGCTGGGCGTCCACGCCGAGCTGGATGTCGACCGTGGGCTGTTCCTGTTCCAGCAGGATCGCGGGCGAATTGGGTTGCTCGAGCGACAGGTCCTTGAGGTAGACGCGCTGGATCTGGAACACGGGATCTTGGGCTTGCTGGTCGGCCATGGCTGAACTTTCGAGGATCAAAACAATGCCCGCCGGGGAAAGGTTCCCGCAGCGGGCTGCAGATGAATGGACTCAAGATTATCGCCCCACGACGAGGCTCATCCGTGAAACACCGCGGAACCGGCTTTGCCGGGCCGCTGGTGTTGCCCCCGGTAGGGGGTTGGAGAAGCGACACGAAGTGCGCGAAGCCTGGGGGAGAGCCTATTTACGCACCCTGCAGCAGAGGCACGAGGCCGCCGCGGCCGTCGAGGGCCATCAGGTCGTCGCAGCCGCCCACGTGCGTCTCGCCGATGAAGATCTGCGGCACCGTGCGGCGCTGGGTGATCTCCATCATGGTGTTGCGGGCCTGCGGGTCGGTGTCGATGCGGATCTCCTCGATCTGCTCGACCCCCTTGGACTTCAGGATCTGCTTCGCACGAATGCAGTAAGGGCAGACGGCGGTGGTGTACATCTTGACGGCTTGCATGCTCTCTACCTTGGGAAGACTCAGGCTTTTTCAACCGGCAGGTTAGCGTCTTTCCAGGCTTTGAGTCCGCCGGCCACGGCTTGGGCCTGCTCGTAGCCCAGCTTCCTGGCCATGGCCACGGCACGCTGGGCGCGGGTGCCGGTGGCGCATACCAGCAGCAGCGGCACGGTCTTGTTCTTGACCGCGCCCGTCAGCTTTTCCTCGAGCTGGTTCAGGGGCACGTTCTTGGCGCCGATCATGTGGCCGGTGGCGAATTCTTCCGGCTCGCGCACGTCGACCAGCACCGCGCGCTCGCGGTTGATGAGCTGCACGGCGCCCTGGGCCGTGAGCGTTCCGCCGCCCGCACCCCGTACCAGCGGCCAGGCCAGCATGGCGCCGGAGCTGAGCGCGATCAGGATCAGCATCCAGTTCGCGGTGACGAATTCGATCAATTTCACGGGGGTTCCTTGAATGGCAAACCGAGGATTTTAGAATGCGAGGTTTCGCAAGCGCAGCCAAAGGCCTCCCACATGCACAAACTGGTATTGATCCGTCACGGCGAATCGACCTGGAATCTCGAAAACCGCTTCACCGGATGGACCGACGTCGACCTCACGGAAACCGGCGTCGAGCAGGCCAAGCAGGCCGGCCGGCTGCTCAAGGCAGAAGGTTACGACTTCGACGTCGCCTACACCAGCGTCCTGAAGCGCGCCACCCGCACCCTGTGGCACACGCTCGACGAGCTCGACCGCACATGGCTGCCGGTGGTCCATTCCTGGCGCCTGAACGAGCGCCACTATGGCGGCCTGCAGGGCCTGAACAAGGCCGAAACCGCCAAGAAGTACGGCGACGAGCAGGTGCTGGTCTGGCGCCGCAGCTACAACACCCCGCCCCCGCCGCTGGAAGCCGACGATCCGCGCAGCGAGCGCAGCGACGTGCGCTATGCCAAGCTGTCGCCCGAGCAGATCCCGCTGACCGAGTGCCTGAAGGACACGGTGGCGCGCGTGCTGCCGTTCTGGAACGAATCGATGGCGCCAGCCATCCGCACGGGGCGCCGCCTGGTCGTCGCGGCCCACGGCAACTCGATCCGGGCGCTGGTGAAATACCTCGACGGCATCTCCGACGACGCCATCGTCGGCCTGAACATCCCGAACGGCATCCCGCTGGTCTACGAGCTCGACGACGACCTCAAGCCCATGCGCCACTACTACCTGGGCGATGCCGCGGCCGCCGAAAAGGCCGCCGCCGCGGTGGCCTCGCAAGGTAAAGGCTGAAGAAACCCTTTTCTGCCGGGCCCTACGTGGAACCCCGGCAGGCAATTTGCTTCCAAGCTGTGTATATTGGTTTGACAGCCGCCGACAAGGACAACCACTCATGATGGGCCAGAAACTGAAGATCACCGGCTGGGTCGCCGCCGGCGCCGTTGCCGGCGTCCTGACCACCGTCTCGTTGCAGACCGTCGCACGCGGATCGCTTGCGCCGCTACCGCTCGAGGAATTGCAGCAGCTCGCTGCCGTCTTCGGCATGGTCAAGAGCGACTACGTCGAGCCGGTCGACGAGAAAAAGCTCATCTCCGACGCCATTTCGGGCATGGTCGCGGGCCTCGACCCGCATTCCCAGTACTTCGACAAGAAGTCCTTCAAGGAATTCCGCGAGGGCACCACCGGCCGCTTCGTCGGCGTGGGCATCGAGATTTCGCAGGAAGACGGCCTGATCAAGGTCGTCTCGCCCATCGAAGGCTCCCCGGCCTTCCGCGCCGGACTGAAGCCCAACGACCTGATCACCAAGATCGACGACACCGCCGTGCGCGGCCTGTCGCTGAACGAGGCGGTCAAGCGCATGCGCGGCGAAGCCAACACCAAGGTGCTGCTGACCATCTTCCGCAAGGACGAAAGCCGCACCTTCCCGGTCACGATCACGCGCGAGGAAATCCGCACGCAATCGGTCCGCGGCAAGATCATGGAGCCCGGCTACGGCTGGATCCGCCTGTCGCAGTTCCAGGAACGCACCGTCGACGACTTCGTGAAGAAGATCGACGAGATGTACAAGGAAGATCCGAACCTCAAGGGCCTGGTGCTCGACCTGCGCAACGACCCGGGCGGCTTGCTCGACGCGGCGGTGGCGGTGTCGTCCGCCTTCCTGCCCGAGAACGTCACGGTGGTCACCACCGACGGCCAGCTGGCCGAAAGCAAGTCCGTCTACAAGGCGGCGCCGGAGTTCTACCAGCGCCGTTCCGGAAGCGACCCGCTGCGCAGCCTGCCCGCCGCGCTGAAGAACGTGCCGCTGGTGGTACTGGTGAACGAAGGCTCGGCCTCGGCCAGCGAAATCGTGGCCGGCGCGCTGCAGGACCACAAGCGCGCAACCGTCATGGGCAGCCAGACCTTCGGCAAGGGCTCGGTTCAGACGGTGCGCCCGCTCGGCCCTGATACCGGCCTGAAGATCACCACGGCGCGCTACTACACGCCCAGCGGCACCTCGATCCAGGCCAAGGGCATCGTGCCCAACGTGCTGATCGACGAAAGCGCCGAAGGCAGCCCGTTTGCCGCCCTGCGCATGCGCGAAGCCGACCTCGAGAAGCACCTGGCCAGCGGCCAGGGCCCCGAAGTCAAGGACCCGGAACGCGAAAAGGCCCGCGACGAAGCCCGCAAGCGCCTCGAGGAAGAAGCCAAGAAGCCGCCGCAGGATCGCAAGGTGCCCGAATTCGGCACCGACAAGGACTTCCCGCTGGTGCAGGCGCTCAACCGCCTGAAGGGCCAGCCGGTGCTCGTGAGCAAGACGCAGGTCATCATCGACAACAAGGAAGAAAAGAAAGAAAACTGAGCCGGGCGGCGCATGGAAGATAGCGATCTGCTGCGCTACTCGCGCCACATCCTTCTGGAGGAGTTCGGCATCGACGGGCAAACGCGCGTCAGTGCCGGGCGAGTTCTTGTCATAGGTGCCGGCGGGCTGGGCTCGCCGGTTGCCCTGTACCTTGCGGCAGCAGGCGTCGGCCACATCGCGCTGGTCGACGACGACGAAGTGGATCTCACCAATCTCCAGCGCCAGATTGCCCACACCCATGCGCGGGTGGGCCTCGCCAAGGTCGAATCGGCCGCGCGGGCCATGCGCGACATCAACCCCGACATCACCATCGAAACCCACGCCCTGCGCGCCGACGAGGCGCTGCTGTCGCGCCTGGTGGCCGAGACTGACGTGGTCGTGGACTGCTGCGACAACTTTGCCACGCGGCATGCCGTCAACCGCGCCTGCGTGGTCCATGGCAGGCCGCTGGTGGCCGGTGCGGCGATCCGCTTCGACGGGCAGTTGAGCGTCTACGACACCCGTGACGCCGCCTCGCCCTGCTACGCCTGCCTGTTCCCGACCGATGCCGCCTTCGAGGAAACGCGCTGCGCCGTCCTGGGTGTGTTCGGTCCCGTGGTTGGGACCATCGGCACGCTGCAGGCCAGCGAAGCGCTAAAGCTGCTGGCCGGCATCGGGCCGTCGCTGGCAGGCAGGCTGCTGATGTTCGACGGACGCAGCACATCTTTCGACACGCTGCGCGTGGCGCGCGACCCGCACTGCAGCGTCTGCGCGCAGCGCCCCGCCCTGCCCGTCCACGGCGTCGTTTAAGGCTGCTTTGCGCCCTTCGCGCGGGCTGCCCCCTTGGCGGGCGCCCCAGCCGCGGGGGTGTTTGCCTGAGCCAGCACACTCTTGCAATCGGAATCCGCACCCGGCCCGGTTTCGACGGTCGCGGCCAGTGCCAGCAGCGGATTGACGGCGCCCAGCGCCAGCGCGGCCAGGCCGCGTCCCGCCAGCGGCCCCGCCTGCAGGCCGCCCTTCGGCGCTCCGAAGGTGCCATTCAATACCAGCGGCGTGCGGATCGACAGGATGTTCTTGCTCTTGGGCTCCGGGTGGATCACGAAGTCGAGCCCCTCGGTTGCCAGGTTGGCCTGGCCGGTGGCGATGAACACGGCGTTGGTCGTGTCCACCATCATCGTGCGCCCCGTCATCAGCCCCTTGTTTACGTCGAAGGCCAACGCCGCGCAGCGCAGCTCGACGTTGCGGTCGCCGCGCAGCACGAACTTGATGATGTCGCCGCCCACCAGCGTCGCGAACACCGGCAGCAGGTTGCCGAACTGGCCACGCCCCGACATGACCGCCACGTCGCCCGACACGCCCCCGAGCCAGTTGGCCACGGTAGTGCCGGAGCCCGACAGGTTGATGCGCCCGTCCAGCCGCCCCACACTGTTGCCCGTCGTTTCGAGCTTGGGAAAGAGGCGGGCCAGCTGCATCGCCCGTACGTCGAGCGAGGCGCGGATATCCGCCGGGTTCTTCGAGGCATCGATGCGGATCGCGCCGGCGAACCTGCCGCCAGCCATGCCGAGGTCGAGCGGATCTAGCGTGAGCACGCCGTTGGCCAGCTTGACCTGAACGCTGCCGCGCTCGAGTGGAATGTCGCGCACGTTGCGGATGCGGTCGGCCGTGTACTTCACGTCGGCGTTCATTGCGCGCACGCGCTCGAAGTCAAGCGGGGTCGCAGGGAGCACCTTGCCGCCCGGGCGCCTGACCTGCGTGATGGTCGGGGGCGGGGCTACGCCTTCCACGGCGTTGGCAGTGCGCGCCGTGGGCTGCAGGCCGATCAACGGGCCGAGGTCGTCCATGTCCATCACGCGCGAACGCAGGTCGCCCGCCAGGTACGGCAACTGGCCGGCCTGGTCGAAGCGCATGTCGCCGGCGATGTCGGACAGTCCCAGCCTGCCGTTGAGGCCGGTGGCCTGCCACAGCTTGCCGCGCTTGCCCAGCTTGCCGCTCAGGACATAGGGCGAAGTCTGTGGCAGCGCGATGCCGAGCAGCGGGTATAGCGCGCCCAGCGTCTGGCCCTTGATCTCGAATTTGGCATCGATGCCGTCGAGCCCCGACAGCTCGGCCACGGTGCCGGCGGCCTTCAGCTGGGTCTGGCCGGCAGCCGCATTGATTTCCATCGGGAACGGCGGCGCACCCGCGGCATTGATCTGCAGCACGTTGCCAGTGCGGCCACTGGCGGTCAGCGGTTGGCCCTTGTAGCGGCCCTTGATTCGGTAGTTGAGCGGCATTTCACCGCGGCTGCTGTCGTAGCTCAGGTCGGCGTGCAGGTCGACGCCGAGGTGCTTGGCAAGGAAGTCGACCACGCCGGTATCGACCTGGATGAGGCCGATGTCGGGCACCGTGCCGGGGTCGGAGGTGTCCTTGCCGAGCGCCCAGGTTCGGCGCCCGTCGGCCTCCATCTGCAACCCGAGCGTCGGCGAGAAAAGCAACAACCGGGGAATGACGACCTTGCTCGTGATCAGCGGCCAGACGCGGATGTCGAACTCGGCGCGGTCCGCCTTGACCAAGTACGGGTCGCGCGCCCAAGAGGGATTGGCAAACTCGATGCCGTCCAGCTTGACCGTTGCCTGCCCCCAGCCAAGGCCCACGTCGAGCCGCCGCGTGATCTCGAACTTGCGCCCCGTTTGCTCGCTGACATAGCGGTTGACCGGTCCGCGCAGCGTGTCCCAGGGGAAGAAGGCGAGCACGATGACCAGCGCCGCGAACAGCAGCACGACGAATGCGAGCAGCTTCTGCCAGAGGGGCCGGTTGCGAAGGATCATCGTTGCCATGGGTCATTGTCACTACGGGCCTCGCGTCGTCCAGGTCGGCGGCGGGCCGCAAAAACCGTGAGGCGCCGCCTACGAAGGTGCGTTGCAGACTGGGCCGGGTATACGCGTCGGAACCCGCCTACAACAGCCGCACGTTGAAGCTTGCATGATGGGGTGACAGAAGCGTCTCACACTCGATATGCAGGCGGTCATGGAGCTAGGCGCCGCGAATGCGCCTGCCAACCTCAGAGGAAGCGCGGTTCGGCATGGATTCCAGATTGCAGACCTACGTCGTCGAAGACAACCTCACGATCCGTGAAAACCTCATTGGTACGCTGGAAGAACTTACCTGCACCACGGTGGTTGGCTTCGCCGAAACCGAGAGCGGCGCGCGCGCGTGGCTGCTCGGCCACCACGGCGAGTGGGACCTCGTCATCGTCGATCTCTTTCTCAAGCAAGGCAGCGGCCTGGGGGTGCTCCAGGCCTGCCAGTCGCGCAAGCCCGTGCAGAAGGTGGTGGTTCTCAGCAACTATGCGACGCCCGATATCAGGCGGCGTTGCGCCGAGTTCGGGGTCGATGCGGTGTTCGACAAGTCGAACGAAATCGACGCGCTGGTCGACTTCTGCATCGGGCAGGCCAAGGCGCTGCATTCCTCGTCCGGAACAGGTTGAAGAAGGAGCCGCTGCATGGGGCCCCTTCCCGCTCGCAGGCCGATCTCAATCGATCAGCTTGTTCTTCAGTGCGTAGTACGTGAGGTCGCTGTTGGAGGAGAGGTTCATCTTCTCCATCAGGCGCGTGCGGTAGGTGCTCACGGTCTTCACCGACAGCGACAGCGTCTTGGCGATATCGCCTGCGGTCTCGCCCTTGGCGAGCTTCAGGAACACCTGGAACTCGCGCTCCGAGAGCTGCTCGTGCGGCGCGGCGTCGTCCTTGCGGTCGAGCTGGCGGGCCAGCAGTTCGGCCACGGCGGGCGTGATGTAGCGCCGGCCCAGCGAAATGGTGCGGATGGCGTTGACGATCTCGATGGGATCACATTCCTTGTTCAGGTAACCGCTCGCGCCCTGCCGGATCAGGTTCATCGCGTAGTGCTCTTCAGGATAGCCGCTGAGGATCAGGATGCCCACGTCCGGCGCCTTGGCGCGGATCATGGCGAGCGCGTCGATGCCGCTTTGGCCCGGCATCGAAAGGTCCATGACCAGCACGTCGAGTTCCGTGGTGCGCACCAGTTCGATGGCCTCGCGCCCGCTTGCTGCCTCACCCGCCACGCGCAGGTCCACGTGCTCGGAGAAGAACTGCCGGAGGCCCGATCGCACGATGGCGTGGTCGTCCACAATTCCGATTTTGATCATCTGTTACTTTCGTCGTTGTGTTGCGGGCATGCGGGTCGCAACATACCGGTCCCTGATTGTTATCAATTATTCACGAACTTGCGCGTCAAGCGACCTTGAAAGTTTCATGCACTGGTTAGCCCCTCCACGAATGGCCGTGAGCCTGCTGCTCGCGGCGCTGGCTGCACTGGCCCTCGTCGGCATCAACGAGGCCGGCTACCGGCAGTCGAGCCGCGCCCTGGCCGACATCGACGAGGCGCAGCAGGTGCGCGGCACGCTCAACCAGATCCTGCAGAACATGCTGGATGCCGAAACCGGCCAGCGAGGGTACCTGCTGACCGGAGAGGCGAGCTACCGAAAGCCCTACGACGACGCGGTCAAACAGGTCGACGGCCATCTCGCCACGCTGCGCCGGCTGTACGCCGCCAGGCCGGCCGAACTCACCCAGCTGGCCGAACTGTCGAAGCACGTGCTGCGCAAGGTGGCCGAGATGGACATGAGCGTGCGGCTGCGCCAGGACGGCAAGGACGACGCCTGGAAGTTCGTCATCACGACCGATGTCGGCCGCGAGGAGATGGAGGCCATCCGCACGACAGCGAGTGAACTGGTGAAGACCAGCAACAACACCTTGCAGCGAAGCCAGCAGCAGGTGCTGCGCTCGCTGCAGCTGGCGCGCGTCGGCACCGCCATCGTGGCGCTGGCGGCGCTGATCGCCTTTTTCCTGTACCTGCGCCAGACGCATGCGCTGCGCTCCATCGGCGAGCGCCAGCAGGAGGCCCTGCAGCGCGAGCGCAATGCGCTGGAGGACGAAGTGCTCGAACGCACTGCCTCGCTGGCCGAACTGGCAACCCATCTGCAGGATGTGCGCGAAACCGAGCGCGGCTACCTCGCGCGCGAGCTGCACGACGAACTGGGCTCGCTGCTCACCGCCGCCAAGCTGGACGTGGCGCGGCTGAAGTCGCGGCTGACGGACGCACCCGACGCCACCCAGCGGCTGCAGCATCTGACCGAGCTGCTCAACAGCGGCATCGCGCTCAAGCGCCGCATCATCGAAGACCTGCGGCCGTCGTCGCTCTCAAACCTGGGGCTGGTCGCATCGCTGGAGATCCTGGGGCGCGAGTTCGGGGAGCGCTCGGGCCTGCAGATCGAGATGGCGCTGGAGCCGGTGACCATGGATGAATCGCGCCAGCTCACCATCTACCGCATGGTGCAGGAGAGCCTCACCAACATCGGCAAGTACGCCGAGGCCAGCGAAGCCACCATCGTGCTGAAGAACTATGAAAACCACGTGATCGTGGAAGTGGCGGACAACGGCAAGGGCTTCGACACGCAGCGCATGCGGCCATCGACACACGGCCTCGCGGGCATGCGGCATCGGGTGGAGGCGGCGCGCGGCAAGCTCACGGTGTCGTCGACGCCGGGCAGAGGCACGCGCCTGAGCGCCATGCTGCCCATCGTCAAACCCGTTTGAGACGCCGGACAGCGCTACTCCTTCACATATCGGCGCAGGGCGACTCGGCCATCTCCTACGCACCCCGCCCCCGGCCGCTGACAGGTCTGCGGCAGTGCCCCACTTAAGGTTGCACCTGTGCCATCCGGTACTTCCTCTGCGGGAGTCCGGCATGCGCCGCTTACAACACAACGAGGGCAGCCTCGAAGGAGTTCCGCATGTTGCATTACGCCGTGGTGTTTCTGGTCATCGCGTTGATCGCGGCCCTGTTCGGGTTCGGTGGCATCGCCGCCAGCGCGGTCGGCATTGCCAAGATCCTTTTCGTGATCTTCGCGATCCTCGCGATTGCGAGCTTCCTTGCCGGCTTGCTACGACGCAAGTAGCGTCGTTACGATCAACAGGCTTGCGCATTTCATTTTTCCGGAAAGGACTTTCACATGAACACGACGACCAAGACTCCCTCGCAACTCGCCGACGACGCCCGCCAGACCGCGCGCGAAGCGGTCGAAACGACCCGCGCCTATGCACAGAACGCGGTGAATGCGGCGGGCGAAAAGGTCCGCGACCTGCAACGCGATGCCGAACCCGCTGTCGAGCAGCTGGCTGCCCGCGTGCAGCAGGCCGTTCAGCGCGGGCTGGACGCCGCGTCCACCACCAGCGCACGTGCGCAGCGCCGACTCGAACAGGCTGCCGACGTCACGGGCCGCTACATCTCCGACCAGCCGGTGCGCTCGGTGCTTCTGGCCGCGGCCGCCGGCGCTGCCATCACGGCGCTCATCGTGCTGGCCAGCCGCCGCAGCCGGGACGACTACTGATCCGCCGACCTTTTTCGCTCCACCCATCCCGGCACCATGCTTCATCCGATTTTCTCCACGGTGCTCGGGCATCCGGAACTGGTCGCTGAACACCTTGCCAACTACGCCGCCCTCGTGCGCCAGGAATCAGCGCAGGCGGGACGCGGGCTCGTCGCCCGCATCGTCGCAGGCGTGCTGGCTGCGGCCTGCGCCGCACTGGCCCTTGGACTGACGGGGGTCGCAGTGCTGCTGGGCGTGATGCACGGCAGCTTTCACTGGGTGCTCGTGGCCGTGCCGGGCGTGGCGCTGGTGATAGCGGCCATCTGTACGTGGTACGCGACGAAGTCCGTTCCGAGCTACGGTTTCGACGATCTGCGCTCGCAGCTGGGCGCCGACCTGCAGGCCTTGCGCGACGCCGGAGCTGCCCATGAACAGCGATGAACGCTCCTCCCTCACCCCGCAGCAGCGCCTGGCCCTCTCGCGCCGCGCGCTGGTGCGGCAGCTGAACGGCGATGCGGACGCCGCGAACGACGACGCACAACCCCGGGCGGAACGCGACCGCGAGCCCGAGGACGAACTGGAATACGCGTTCGACGACCCATCGGCCGCCGCGCCGCGCCGCAAGCGGCACCCGCAAAACCCGCGGCGGGGACGAAACAACGTGTGGCTCTCGATGGGCCGCGGCGTGGTGGAACGCTGGTGGCGCCGGCATCCGGCACACGCGGTCGGCCAACTGGCCCGTCCGCTGCTCGAGCACTATGCGCGCAAGGAGCCGGCCAAGCTGATGGCCGCGGCCGCGGCCACAGGCGCGGTGCTGGTGCTCGTAAAGCCGTGGCGCCTGCTGTCGGCCACGGCCGTGCTTGCAGCGGTACTGAAGACATCCGACGTGGCCGACCTCGTCAACACCTTGATGCGCAAGACCACAAGCCTCCCACGAAAGGACCCTCCATGAAAGTCGATGTTTCCTCATCCTCCAAGGCGGCTCAGCACAAGCACCTGGTGCTGGACCAGGGCGGCCTGGACGCCGCGCGCAACAGCCTCGACGAAGGCGCCGTCACGCCCAGCTATGGCCCCTGGCGCGACGACGTCGTCAAGCTCCTGAACGACGCACTCGCCACCGAACTGGTCTGCGTGCTGCGCTACAAACGCCATTACTTCACCGCCAACGGCGTGGACTCGCCCGCCATTGCCGACGAGTTCCTCGTGCATGCCAACGCCGAGTCGGCACACGCCGACCGCATCGCCGAGCGCATCGTGCAGTTGGGCGGCGAGCCCGACTTCGCACCCAGCCACCTGCTGGACCGTAGCCATGCAGCCTACGACGAGTCGACCGACCTGCAATCGATGGTGCGCGCCAACCTCGTCGCCGAACGCATTGCGGTGGAGGCGTATCGCCAGATGATCACCCTGATCGGCGACAAGGACCCGACCACGCGCCGCATGCTCGAGGACATCCTCTCGGAGGAAGAAGAGCATGCCGACGAACTGAAGGACTGGCTCGGCCATTGACCATCAAGCCGAGGGCCCGGAGAGCTCTCGCCAAAAAAAAGCCCGGCAGAGACCGGGCTTCTTCATTTTTTGCGCCTGGCGCAGGGTGGCGATCAGCCCTTCACTTCGAGCTGGTTGTTCACCGATGTCACGCCCTGCACGCCCTTGGCGATCTCCTCAGCGCGCGCCTTGGCGGCGGCGGTGGGCGCGGGTCCCTTCAGGCTCACGGCGCCGCCCTTCGTGTCGACGTCGATCTTGATCGCGCTGAGGTCCGGGTCCTTGGCGAGGCCTGCGGATACGGAGGCCGTGATGGCGGCATCGTCCATCGTCGCGCTCATCGCGGCGCCGGCGTCCTTGGCAGCTTCCTTGGCACGAGCCATGCCTTCCTTCACCTCGGCCGTGGTGCTGGACGACTCAACCTTGGCCTTGGCATCCCTGACAGCCTCGCCGGTCTTGGCCGCCGCGGTATCGGCCGCTTTCTCGGTCTTGGCTACCGCACTGTCGAGCTTCTCGCCCGCCGTGCGGTTGTCGGACTTGTCGCAGCCGGCCAGCGTCAGCGCAACGCCGGCCACGAGCACGGCGAGCCACGCGCGCGAGTGCGGCGTGGTGATGGGGGTAATGTGTTCGTTCATATGGAAATCCTCCTGTCCGTCGCTCGATTGCGCACGGGAAATGGGCGTCACAGCTTGTTGGCGCCCGACTTGATAGCGTCCTTGGCCCGCTCCTTGACGTCGCCGTAGGTCTTCTGAACCTTGCCGGCGGCCTGTTCGGCAATGCCCTTGCCTTCGAGCTTTTCGCTGCCGACGGCCTTGCCGGCCACTTCCTTCAGCTTGCCCTTGGCTTCTTCCATGCGGCCTGCCAATTGGTCCTTGTTCATGTCGTTGTCCTTCCTGATCGGGTGATGAAATGCGCGGTCCGCAACGGCCCGCCGATTTCAATCTAGGCTTTCGCCGACGGCCGCGGACGCCGACGGAAGCCCGAAGCGGTGTAGGACAACGAGGCTCAGGCGGTGACGATCCATCCTTCAAGCGGATCGAAATTTCGCGGCAGGCCATGGCCGGGCCCGGGGCTTTGCGCGCGCTGCAGTGCCCAGGCCGCCTGCACGAGGCACAGCACCGCGTCGATGTCGTCGCCGCGGGCATCGGCCAGCAGTTCGGCGCGCTGCGGCGCGGTGACGCCAAGCCGCAGGCCGAGGCGCGTGGTGCCCGCTTCGAGCGCGACGAGCAGGTCGGTGCGTGCGGCGAGCCGTTCGGGCGTCTGCTTCGGCAGCTCGTCGCTCTTGTAGCTGCGGCGCCCGATCAACTCCCGCGCCAGCAGGCCGGGATAGGCCTCCAGCGCAATGCGGTCCGCGCCAGGGCCGGCGTGCAGGCCGGGAATGCGTGCACCGGCGGCCAGCAGGCGCGGCACACCTGCGTGGAGCATGTAGGCCACCGGCGGATTGACCCACTTCATCGACGGGCTGGAACCTGCGGGTCCATCGGTCGCACGGTGCGCGAACTTGCCGCCGAGGGGTCGCACCGCACAGAATGCGGCGAAGGTCTCGCGGATTTCGGCGCGGCTCAGGCTGGCGTAATGGGCCATCAACGGCGCCCATTGCACCGGCCATCCCAGATGCTCGACGAGTTCGCGCGGCAGGCTGAATGGAAAATCGAAACCGCCGGTCCAGGCGGGCGTGGCGCACAGCCATTCGCCCCATGCTTCGAGCGTCGAGAAGCGCTGCAGGCCGGTCAGCACGACGCGATTGCCATCGGCGAGTTCACCGGCAGCCACCACGATCGGCTTGCGTGCCGTCGGCGCGCTGGAAAAATCGCAGCCGAACAGCACCATGGCCTCAGCCCATCGCGAGCGCGACGACGCCGGCGGCGATGAACAACGCGCCCAGCAGCCGCAAGAGCCGGTCGCCTTCGCGCAGCAGGTGGCCGCCGACCAGCGCGGCGAACAGCATCGACACCTCGCGCGCCGGCGCGACGTGCGAGATCGGCGCCTGCTGCACCGCGTAGAGCACGAGCACATACGACACGGGGCTGATTGCCGCCACCAGCAGCGCGTACTTCCATTGCGCGCGCCACATGCGCGCTGTGGTCGCGCGGTCCTGCAGTGCGGCGGGCAGCAGCAGCACGAGCCGCACGAAGTTGCTCATGTAGTCGAGCAGGATCGGCGACATCGCCAGGAACTTGACCGCATAGCTGTCGGCCACCGTGTAGGCCGCGATGAAGGCGCCGGTCAGCACGCCGTAGCGGATGCCTTTGTACACACGCTCGCGCTGGGCCGGGTCATGCTTGCCGTGCCACAGGCGCGGGCCACCCGCCACGAGGAACACGCCCAGCGCCACGCCGAAGATGCCGGCCACGCCGACAAGGCTGATCGTCTCGCCGAGGAACAGGATCGCGACCAGCGACGACAGCAGCGGGCCCGAACCGCGCGCCAGCGGATAGACCACCGTAAGGTCGGACTTGCGGTAGCCCCGCAGCAGGATCACATAGTAGAAGACGTGCAGCACGCCGCTCAACGCGACGAAGCCCCATTCGCGCAAGCCCCAGGCCGGCACCACGCGCCAGCCGAGCACGATGCCCACCGGCGCCCACACGACGGCCATGAATACGCCGCTCTGGAAGGCGAAGCGCGCATCGCCGTTCGCCTTCTTGGCGGCGATGTTCCAGCTGGCATGAATGACCCCGGCGAGCAGGATCAGGGCGAATGCGGAGAGCGGCACCTCGATCTATGCGAGGCAGAGCGCGGGGGCCACGTTCTAGTGTCGGCCGACGATGGCCGCGGTGGCCATCAGTTCCTCGAGCAGCGCCAGCGAAACCTTGCCCGAGACCGCATACGGGTTGAGCTCGGGTTTCTCGGAATACTTCAGCAGCGTCGAGGCATTGAGCTTCGACAGGTTGACCTGCCCCATCGTCCAGCCGCCGAAGCGGCGTTCGGAAATCTCCTCGTAGTGCAGCAGCACCACGTCCTTGTGGCGCCCGTCCCGCTGGATGTGGCCGTACAGCTCGCTGATGGCCATGCGGCCACCTTCGATGGCCTGCAGGAAGGTGCCCGCGCCATAGCAGAGGATGCCGGTGATGCCGCAGGTCGTGTTGTGCGAGCGCGATTGCGCAAGGATCGCCTCGATGGCCTCGGGGCTGGTGTCGACGGCGCGGCTGGCGTAGAGAAGTCGGACCAGCATGGCTCAGCCCTTTCGGGGAAGGAGGGAAAGGAATTCGCGGCGCAGGCTCGGATCTTTCAGGAACACGCCGCGCATCACGGAGTTGATCATCTTGCTGTCCATTTCCTTCACGCCGCGCCAGGCCATGCAGAAATGCTCGGCCTCCATGACGAGGGCAAGGCCGTCGGGCTGCGTCTTTTCCTGGATCAGGTCGGCCAGCTGCACCACGGCTTCTTCCTGGATCTGCGGACGGCCCATGACCCACTCGGCCAGGCGCGCGTACTTCGACAGGCCGATCACGTTGGTGTGCTCGTTGGGCATCACGCCGATCCACAGCTTGCCGATGATCGGGCAGAAGTGGTGCGAGCAGGCGCTGCGCACGGTGATCGGGCCGACGATCATCAGCTCGTTCAGGTGCTCGGCGTTGGGAAACTCGGTGAGCGAGGGCGGCGCCACGTAGCGGCCCTTGAACACCTCATTGAGGTACATCTTGGCGACGCGGCGCGCGGTGTTGTCGGTGTTGTGGTCGTTCTCGACGTCGATGACCAGGCTTTCGAGCACGCCCTTCATCTTGACCTCGACCTCGTCGAGCAAGGTCTCCAGCTCCCCGGGCTCGATGAACTCGGCGATGTTGTCGTTGGCGTTGAAGCGCTTGCGCGCTGCGGTGATGCGCTCGCGGATCTTCACGGAGACGGGCGTGCCCTCGTCATCGTCGTTTCGATCGGGGCGCGGGTCGACGTCGGTTTTCCTCAGCATGGCGGGGATCGTACCAGTGAATGGCTCCAGACATTCGGGCCCGCAACGCCCGTCCCTTCTTGGAGCAATGCTATCAATTGAGGAGCGTGAAATCAGCCACCAGCGGCAGGTGGTCGGACATGCGGGCCCAGATCGGCCCGCGCGGCACCGTGCAGGCCTGCGGCTCCAGCCTGCGCCCGTAGACGAAGTCGAGTTGCGCCACCGGCAGGCGCGAGGGGTAAGTGAGCGTGCGCGCACCACGCAGGTCGCTGGTGTCGCGCAGTCCCATGGCGTTCATGGCGTAGCGCATGCGGGCACCCCAATCGTTGAAGTCTCCCGCGACCACCACGGCCTCGTCGGGCGGCACTTCGCGGTCGATGAACTCGCGCAGGCGTGCGACCTGCCGCACCCGGCTGCCCCTGATGAGCCCCAGGTGCACCACGATGGCGTGCACCCTGCGGCCCTCGACGTCGATCACCACGTGCAGCAGCCCGCGTTGCTCGAATCGGTGGTCGGAGATGTCCTGGTGGCTGGTGCGCAGCACCGGCCAGCGCGTGAGCAGCGCATTGCCGTGCTCGCCGTGGCGCGTAACGGCATTGGTCTCATAGACTGCGGTGTAGCCCTCGGGCGCGAGGAAGTCGGCCTGCGGCAGTTCGGGCCAGTGCGCGAAGCGTGTGGCGGCCTGCCGATTCATCTTGCGCACCTCCTGCAGGCAGACGATGTCGGCGTCGAGCTGCTCGATCGCGTGGCCCAGGTTGTGGATCTCGAGCCGCCGCGCGGGCCCGATGCCCTGCACACCCTTGTGGATGTTGTAGGTCGCGACCCGGAGGTTCTGCGCTGCTGTTGCTGCCGGCTGGTTCATCGCGCAAATTCTGGCAGCAACAGGATGGCTTCGGCGTTCGACGGGGAAAAGCACGCGTCCGCCGCTTCGCGGTACGGCAGCCACTTCCAGTCGGTGTGTTCGCGCGGATCGAGCGTGGGCGTCAGGCGATCGGGTACGCAGAGGCCGAACAGGTGCTCGGTGTTGTGCGTCACGCCGGGCGCATAGCGGGCGCGCCACCGTGGATAAATTTCGTAGACATTGCGCAGCTGCCAGTCGGCCAGCCGCGGGGCGAGCGCGGTGCCCTCGCCGCACCGGATGCCGGTTTCCTCGGCCACCTCTCGCGCCGCGGTGAGCGCGAGGGGCTCGTCGGCGGCGTCCTTGCTGCCGGTGACCGACTGCCAGAAGTCGGTCTCGGCATCCGCACGCCGGATCAGCAGCACATCGAGCGCCGGCGTGTGGATCACGACCAGCACCGACTCCGGGATCTTCCAGGGTCGGGGGCTGGTCGTCATGGCCGTATCAGGCTGCCTGGGGCGTGTTGCGCAGCTTGATGTGCAGCTCGCGCAACTGCTTCTCGTCGACCGGGCTCGGCGCCTGCGTCAGCAGGTCTTGCGCGCGCTGGGTCTTGGGGAAGGCGATCACGTCGCGGATCGACTCGGCGCCGGTCATGAGCATGACGAGGCGGTCCAGGCCGATGGCGATGCCACCGTGCGGCGGCGCGCCATACTGCAGCGCGTCGAGCAGGAAGCCGAACTTGAGCTGCGCGTCCTCGGCGCTGATCTTCAACGCGCGGAACACCTTGCTCTGCACTTCCTCGCGATGGATACGCACCGAGCCGCCACCCATCTCGATGCCGTTGAGCACCATGTCGTAGGCCTTGGCGATGCACTTCTCGGGTGCGGTGTCCATGAGGTCTTCATGGCCGTCCTTCGGCGCGGTGAACGGATGGTGCACGGCGCTCCAGCGCTGGCCTTCCTCGTCGAACTCGAACATCGGGAAGTCGACCACCCACAGCGGCGCCCAGCGGTCGTCGAAGAGGCCCGCCTTCTTGCCGAAGGCGCTGTGGCCGATCTTCACGCGCAGCGCGCCGATGGCGTCGTTGACGACCTTTTCCTTGTCGGCACCGAAGAACAGGATGTCGCCGTTGCGCGCACCCGTGCGGGCGATGATCTCGGCCAGCGAGGCGTCGTCGAGGTTCTTGACGATCGGGCTCTGCAGGCCTTCGCGGCCGGCCGCGGCGTCGTTGACCTTGATGTAGGCCAGGCCCTTGGCGCCGTAGATCTTGACGAACTCCTGGTACGCATCGATTTCCCCGCGCGACAGGCCGCCTTCGGCACCGCCGCCAGGCACGCGCAGCGCGACCACACGGCCGCCCTTCATGGTGGCGGCATTCGAGAACACCTTGAATTCCACGCGCTTCATCAGTTCGGTGAGCTCGGTGAACTCGAGCTTCACGCGCAGGTCGGGCTTGTCCGAACCGTACTTGAACATCGCGTCGCCGTACGTCATGGTCGGAAATACCGGCAGGTCGATGCCCGCGGCATTGCGGAACACGTTGCGGATCATGCCTTCGAACATCTCGCGGATTTCTTCTTCGGCGAGGAATGAGGTCTCGATGTCGATCTGCGTGAATTCGGGCTGGCGGTCGGCGCGCAGGTCTTCGTCGCGGAAGCACTTCACGATCTGGTAGTAGCGGTCATAGCCGGCCACCATCAAGAGCTGCTTGAACAGCTGGGGCGACTGCGGCAACGCGAAGAAGCTGCCGTCGTGCACGCGGCTGGGCACGAGGTAGTCGCGCGCGCCTTCGGGCGTGGACTTGCCCAGCATCGGCGTCTCGATGTCGATGAAGCCGTTGGCATCGAGGAACTTGCGCGTTTCCATCGTCACCTTGTAGCGCAGCATCATGTTGCGCTGCATGGCCGGACGGCGCAGGTCGAGCACGCGGTGCGTGAGACGGGTGGTTTCCGACAGGTTGTCGTCGTCCAGCAGGAACGGGGGCGTGACCGAGGGGTTCAGCACCTTGAGCTCATGGCACAGCACTTCGATCTTGCCGCTCTTGAGCTGGTCGTTGGTCGTGCCTTCGGGGCGTGCGCGCACGAGGCCGGTGATCTGCACGCAGAACTCGTTGCGCAGGTTCTCGGCGACGGCGAAGGTCGAGGCGCGGTCGGGGTCGCACACCACCTGCACATAGCCTTCGCGGTCGCGCACGTCGATGAAGATCACGCCGCCGTGGTCGCGGCGGCGGTTGACCCAGCCGCACAGGGTGACGGTCTGGCCCAGCAGGGCTTCGGTCACGAGACCGCAATAGTGAGTACGCATGGCCATAGGAATCCATTCCGGCGCCTTGTGGGCGCGTTCGTTTTTATGAGTTGGAAGACTTCACCGCCACCGTGGCGGGGCCGCCTGGAACGACCACCCCCATCGAGACGATGTACTTGAGCGCTTCGTCCACGCTCATCTTCAGTTCGATGCAGTCGCTGCGCTTGAGCATCACGAAGTAGCCGCCCGTCGGGTTGGGCGTGGTCGGCACGTAGACGCTGAGGAATTCCCCCTCGCCGAGGTGCTCGGCGACTTCGTTGCCGGGCGCGCCGGTCACGAAGGCGATGGTCCACACGCCCTCGCGCGGCCACTGCACCAGCACCGCCGTGCGGAAGGCATTGCCGTTCTCGGAAAACAGCGTATCCGACACCTGCTTGACGCTGGAGTAGATCGAGCGCACCACTGGAATGCGGCGCACCACGGCGTCGCCCCACCCGAGCAGGCGCTTGCCGACGAAGTTGCTGGCCGTGGCGCCCACCACCAGCAGGATGGCCAGCGTGAGCAGCACGCCCAGACCGCGCACCTTGTGGTCGCTGAGCCAGGTCTGCCACTGCGCGGGCAGCAGCCACAGCGTCTGGTCGAGCGTGCCGATGATCCAGTTCAGCACGCCGAGCGTGATGACCAGCGGCACGATGACCAGCAGGCCGGACAGCAACCATTTGCGCAGGGCGAGCATGGCGGTCGGGATCGATCAGTCGCCGCTGGCCGCGGCCGGCGCGGGGGCCGGTGCAGCGGGCGCCGGAGCAGGGCTCGGCGCGGCGACGGTTGTGGAAGAGGAAGACTCGGCGGACTTGCCGCCGTCGCTGGACGCGGGCGCCGTGGACGGTTCGGACTTCTTGCCACCGCCCTCACGGAAATCGGTCACGTACCAGCCCGAGCCCTTGAGCTGGAAGCCGGCGGCCGTGACCTGTTTTTCGAACGCACTCGCGCCGCACGCCGGACACACCGTGAGGGGCGCGTCGGACATCTTCTGCAAAGCGTCTTTGGCAAAGCCGCAGGCACTGCACTTGTAGGCGTAGATGGGCATGGGAAATGAGGTCAAAAAAGCGGCGCAGCTGCCGCTCGCAAAGCCCTCGATTATAGGGCTGCCCCCTGCTTCAGGCCGGTTCCGTCGTCAAAGGCCGGTGCGGCGTGTGAGTGTTCGCCAACCATTGCGGCAGCAGCGATCCGGCCACCATGCCCGCGAACGAGCACAGCACGCCTGCCAGCTGGGCCGGAAACGCACTGCCCCAGGGCATCCACAGGAACAGCAGCCATATGCCGATGCCCAGGACGATCGAGGCGATGGCGCCCTGCGTGGTGGCGCGGCGCCAGTACAGGCCGCACACCAGTGGCACGAAGGCGCCGACCAGCGGCACCTGGTAGGCGCCCGACACCAGTTCGTAGATTGGCGTGCCCTGCATGCGGATGGCGTAGGCAAGCACCGCGGCGCTGAACAGCAGGACCGTGATGCGCATCGTCATGAGGTTCTGGCGGTCGGTGCCGGCGGGGCGGAACTGGCGCCAGATGTTCTCGGTGAAGGTGACGCTGGGCGCCAGCAGCGTGGCCGAGGCGGTCGACTTGATGGCCGACAGCAGCGCACCGAAGAACAGCACCTGCATCACGAACGGCATCTTCTGCAGCACCAAGGTGGGCAGCACCTTCTGCGGATCTTCCTTCAGCAGGGTGGCGGTCTGCTCCGGCATGATCAGCAGCGCGCTGGCCACCAGGAACATCGGCACGAAGGCGAACAGGATGTACGCCAGGCCGCCGATCACCGGCCCGCGCTGCGCCGCCTTGGCACTGTTGGCGGACATCACGCGCTGGAAAACGTCCTGCTGCGGGATGGAGCCCAGCATCATGGTGATGGCGGCCGCGAGGAAGAAGACCATGTCGTGCCAGTTGGGTTCGGGCCAGAACTTGAAGAGGTCCTTGCTGACCGCGAAGGCCACCACCTTGTCGGCGCCGCCGGCCATGTTGCCCGCGAACATCGCGATCACGGCAAGGCCGGCCACCAGGATGATCATCTGGATGAAGTCGGTGACGGCCACCGACCACATGCCGCCGAACAGCGTGTACGCCAGGATCGAGACCACGCCGATCACCATGCCCACGGGAATGCTGATGACGCCACCCGACAGCAGGTTGAACACCAGCCCCAGCGCCGTGACCTGCGCCGACACCCAGCCCAGGTAGCTCAGCATGATGATGAGCGAGCAGGCCACCTCGACGCCGCGGCCGTAGCGCTCGCGGTAGTAGTCGCTGATGGTCAACAGCGTCATGCGGTAGAGCTTGCCCGCGAAGAACAGGCCCACCAGGATCAGGCAGGTGCCCGCGCCGAATGGGTCCTCGATCACGCCGTTGAGCCCGCCCTCGATGAACTTGGCCGGAATGCCGAGCACCGTTTCGGAGCCGAACCAGGTCGCGAAGGTGGTCGTGACGATCATGTAGAGCGGCAGGTGCCGCCCGGCGATGGCGAAGTCGGTGGTGTTCTTCACCCGCTTGGCGGCATAAAGACCGATCGCGATGGTGACCAGCAGATAGACGATGACCAGCGTCAGCAACACGGCAGAAACTCCTCTAGAACAGACGCACGCGCACCAGCAATTGCATGGCGAGCAACCCCAATACAAAACCTATGCCACCGTAGACGATCGTCTGCAGCAAACGGTTGGTGCGTTTCTGCTCGGCCAGCAGTTCGAGCAGCTCGCGGCGGTTGTCGACCGGCCGATTTTCGAGGAAATCGTGCAGCAGGCGCGGCAATTGGGGCAGCAGTTTGGCGTACCGCGGCGCCTCGGCCTTGAGCTGCTGGAACAGCTTTTTGGGGCCGATCTGGTCGACCATCCATTTCTCGAGAAAGGGCTTGGCCGTGGCCCAGAGGTCGAGCTCGGGATCGATGTTGCGGCCCAGGCCCTCGATGTTGAGCAGCGTCTTCTGCAGCAGCACCAGCTGCGGCTGGATCTCGACGTGGAAGCGGCGCGAGGTCTGGAACAGGCGCATCAGCACCATGCCCAGCGAGATTTCCTTCAGCGGCCGGTCGAAGTACGGCTCGCAGACGGTGCGGATGGCCGCCTCCAGCTCGTCGATGCGGGTGCCCACCGGCACCCAGCCGCTCTCGAGGTGCAGCTCGGCCACGCGCTTGTAGTCGCGCCGGAAGAAGGCCACGAAGTTCTGCGCCAGGTATTCCTTGTCCGACTCGGTCAGCGTGCCGATGATCCCGAAATCCAGCGAGATGTAGCGCCCGAAGGTCTCGGGCGCCAGGCTCACCTGGATGTTGCCGGGGTGCATGTCGGCGTGGAAGAAGCCGTCGCGGAACACTTGCGTGAAGAAGATGGTGACGCCGTCGCGCGCCAGCTTGGGAATGTCGACGCCGGCCGCGCGCAGGCGGTCCATCTGCGCAATGGGCACGCCCTTCATGCGCTCCATCACGATGACTTCGGGATGGCAAAAGTCCCAGAACATCTCGGGGATCAGCACCAGGTCGAGTTCGGCCATGTTGCGGCGCAGCTGGGCGGCGTTGGCCGCCTCGCGCACCAGGTCGAGCTCGTCGTGCAGGTACTTGTCGAACTCGCCGACCACCTCGCGCGGCTTCAGGCGCTTGCCGTCGGCCGAGAGGTTCTCGATCCAGCCGGCCATCATGGCCATCAGCGCCAGGTCTTTCTCGATCACGCCGCGCATGTTGGGACGCAGCACCTTCACCGCCACTTCACGCAACTCGCCCTGGTTGGTGCGGATGGTCGCGAAGTGCACCTGCGCGATCGAGGCGCTGGCAATGGGTGTTTCGTCGAACTGCACGAACACGTCGCCCACCGGACGGCGGAACGCACGCTCGATGGTCGCGATGGCCACCGCCGACGGGAACGGCGGCACGCGGTCCTGCAGGAAGGCCAGTTCGTCGGCGATGTCGGGCGGCAGCAGGTCGCGCCGGGTCGACAGCACCTGGCCGAACTTCACGAAGATGGGGCCGAGCCGCTCGAGCGCCTCGCGCAGGCGCTGGCCGCGCGGCGCATCGAGGTTGCGCCCGAACGAGACGACGCGCGCCACCACGCGCAGCCAGGGCTTCTGGAAGCTCGTGAGCACGAGCTCGTCGAGGCCGTAGCGCAGTGCGACCCAGACGATGAACAGGCCGCGGTAGAAGCGCCTCATTCGGCCGCGCTCGCCGAGCCGCCAGCCTTGGCCGAGCGATCGCCGACGAACTGGCGCAGCGCGCCCACGACGCGACGCACGCCGTTGCCGAGCGTGTGAGCGGGCACGTCGCCGATCAGGCGGGCCAGGTCGTCCTCGACGTCCCAGCGCACGTGGTCGACCAGCCAGTTGACCTCGGCCGCCAGCTGCACGTCGCCGATGATCTGCACGGCCGGCTTGTCGCCCCGCAGCGTGGCGCGGGCGATGTCGAAGGGGGATTCGTCGATGACGGTGAGCGTCAGTTCAGGCACCGAGCCCTCAGGTGCCAGGTCGAGGAGGCCGGCCGGCGTGGCCACCAGCTCCATCGTCACGAAGCGCCACTGGAAACGCACCACCCGCCCCTGCTGGCGCAGCAGCCGCTGCTGGGCCTCGGGCTCCTGCTGCAGCACGTGGTTCAGGAACAGGACCGCGCGATGCTGGATCTCGTGGACCGCCCAGTCCGGGGGCTGCAGACGCTCGCCGATGCGATTGAAAAGGTCGCCGAGAAAAGAAAATGGGGACGATGGTGTGGCCATGTCCCCATTATCCCGTCACTGTAGCGCCCCGCGACCCATGGACCACATGCCCTTTTCCAGAAACACCGCGGAACCGGCTTTGCCGGGCTGCTGGTGTTGCCCCCGGCAGGGGGCAGGAGAAGCGACACGAAGTGCGCGAAGCCTTGGGGGGCGAGCCTTTATTTACTGCAGTGCCTGCACCCCAGCCACGAGCCAGCCGCTGTTGCCGCTGGTCGGCTTCGTCATGTTCCACACTTCGCGGAACGGACCCGGGCCGGCCGAGGCGTCTTCGCGGATCATGCCGGAGAACTCCACGCTGGCCATGTAGGCGTCGGGCAGTTCCTCGATGCCGAGCAGCTTGGCGTCGAGCATCACGACTTCGGTCTTGTTCGAGGCGCCGCCCGTGTGGCTGGCGCGGTCGGCCAGCTGGGTACGGATCTCGTCGACCATGCCGTCGGTCATCATCGAACGCAGCATCGAGACGTCGGCGCGGTCCCAGGCATCCTGCAGTGTCACGAAGTTGCGCTTCGCGGCGCCGAGGAAGCCGTCGACGTCGAAGCCCGCGGGGATGCCCCAGGACTGCGAACCGCCGAGCGCCGAGCCGATCATGCTGCCACCGGCCGCGGCACCCGCTGCCGAGAGGCTGCTGCCGTGCGGCGCGTCGTTCGACGGGGTGGCGTCGAAGGCGGCGGCATTGCGCTCCCATGGACGTGCCGATGCGTCGTTGCCCACGTTGGCCGGGCTGTATTGCGCCGGCGCGCTGGCATTGCTCGGGCTGGCGCCCGCGCCCTGGAAGGCGAAGCCGCCCTGGCCGTTGCCGGCAGGCTGCGAGCGCGACTTGATCATGCGCCACACCACCACCGCGGCAAGCACGAGCAGGCCGATCAGCAGGATGTTGCCGAAGCCAGCGCCGAGGCCGAGCGAATGCGCGAGCCATGCGAGGCCCAGGCCGGCGGCCAGGCCGCCGAGCATGGCGCCCCACGGACGCTTCGGCGCGGCCGCCGCGGGTGCGGGCGTTGCGGGCTTCGCCGCTGCAGCGTTGGTCGCGCTCTGCGTGGGGGCGCCGGGCGCTGCCGACGGGACGGCCTCACGCTGCGTCACGTTGGACGACTGCCGTCCGACGGACTTGCCACCGCCCAAGCGCGCAGCCTCGGCCTGGACACTGACCAGCACCAATGCAGCTGCCAGAAACAAAGAACCCAAACTCTTCATGTCGTCTCCTCTGAGCGAAAGATTCGCGTCATCAACACTTGATTCCAACATGGAGGGCGGCGATTCCCCCGGTCATGTTGTGATAGTCCACATGTCCGAAACCGCCCTCTTTCATGAGGGTCTTGAGCTCCTCTTGCGAGGGATGCATCCGGATCGATTCGGCGAGGTAGCGATAGCTCGCGTCGTCGCCGGCCACCAGCTTGCCCAGGCGTGGCAGCACGTTGAAGGAGTACCAGTCGTAGGCCTTGGCGAGCGGCTTCGCGACCTTCGAGAACTCGAGCACGAGCAGCTTGCCGCGAGGCTTGAGCACGCGGTTCATTTCCTTGAGCGCGATGTCCTTGTGCGTCATGTTGCGCAGGCCGAAGGCCACCGTCACCACGT
This sequence comes from Variovorax sp. Varisp36, assembly GCF_047304235.1. Taxonomy (NCBI): domain Bacteria; kingdom Pseudomonadati; phylum Pseudomonadota; class Betaproteobacteria; order Burkholderiales; family Comamonadaceae; genus Variovorax; species Variovorax sp. Varisp36. The sequence continues at coordinate 54,028 of NZ_JBGLYU010000027.1, read as the reverse complement.
CGAAGTGGTCGTCGGGAAAGGGCAGCTTCTCGGCGTCGCAGACCATGGTGGGCAGCGACACGCCGGCGTCGAGCAGACGGTCGCGGCCGGTGCGCAGCATGGCTTCGTTGATGTCGGTGTGGACCACCTGGCCGGTGGCGCCGACCTTCTTCGCGAAGGCGAGCGCGAGGTCGCCGGTGCCGCCCGCGATGTCGAGCACGCGCGAGCCCTCGCCCACGTTCGCGACCATCACGGTGTATGCCTTCCATGCGCGGTGCAGGCCGGCCGACATCAGGTCGTTCATGACGTCGTAGCGCGAGGCGACCGAATCGAAGACGCCGCGCACGCGGCGTGCCTTCTCGCTTTCGTCGACCGTTTCGAAGCCGAAGTGTGTGGTACTCATGCAACCGATGTTAGGCCCGAAGCCCTCACATCAAGCCGACGACCCCGCGCGTACGGCGGACATTTGTTGCTTTTTCCGCCCGTCCTTCCTGGACGCAGGGCTATCTTTTCGAGAGCACCGCGCAGATTCGCGGCTCAGTGGCTACCGCAGGCGTGGCCGCCCTTGTCGAGCATCGGCGTGTCGCGCTCGACGCCCGCTTCGGCCAGCCGGCGCTCGTAGGCAGCCCACAGCTCGGCCTGCTTCGCGCCCAGTTCGTAGAGCAGGTCCCACGAGTAGATGCCGGTGCTGTGGCCGTCGCTGAAGGTCGGCTGCACGGCGTAGTTGCCGACCGCTTGGAGGTCGACGAGTTCGACGTCGCGCTTGCCCGTCTGCAGGATTTCCTGGCCCGGGCCGTGGCCCTGCACTTCGGCCGACGGCGAGTAGATGCGCATCAGCTCGAAGGGAATGCGGAAGGTCGCGCCATCCGAGAAGCCCACTTCGAGCACGCGCGACTGGCCATGCACGATGATCGACTGCGGCGTCGGTGCGCCCTGTTTCAAGCCTGCCATCAGAAGCTCCTTGTACCCAGGCGTTCGATCATCGCAGCCTCGACGGCCGGCAGGCGCGCGGCGACATGCGCCTCGTGCGCGGTATTCCGTGCGCGCTGCACGGGTGCCCATACCGAGCCCGGGAAATGGCTGTCGTCGGCGAAACGCGCAATCACGTGCCAATGCAGGTGCGGCACCATGTTGCCGAGCGCGGCGATGTTCACCTTGGCGGGATGCAGGTGCTCGCGCAGGCACTGCTCCACCGCCACCACCGCGTCCATGCACAGCGCGCGGTCGGCGGCATCGAGATCCGAGAACTCCGGCGCATGCGCGCGCCAGACCACGCGATAGAAGGCCGGGAAACCTGCCTCTTCCGCGTGGACGACGCGCAGCTTCGCACCCTCGAACACGACGCGTCCGCCAGGGCCTTCGCAGAGCGGGCAGCCTTGCGCCGTCATACCAGCACCCGCTCGATCCCGCCCTGGCTGGCCGCGGCCACGTATTCGGGCATCCAGTCCTTGCCGAGGAGCTTGTTGGCCATCTCGACCACGATGTAGTCGGCCTCGAGCAGTCCGTTGTTCAGGTCGTTGCCGTAGCGCGAGAGGCCTTGCAGGCAGCTCGGGCAGCTGGTGAGGATCTTCACGTTGTCCTTCGCGCCGACCTTGCCGCTGTCGCGCAGCGCGGCCTCGCCCTTTTTCAGCTCTTCTTCCTTGCGGAAGCGGATCTGCGTCGAGATGTCGGGCCGCGACACGCCCAGCGTGCCCGACTCGCCGCAGCAGCGGTCGTTCTTGAGCACGTTGTCGCCGACCAGCGCCTTCACGGTCTTCATCGGGTCCTGCTGCTTCATCGGCGAATGGCACGGGTCGTGATAAAGATAGCCGCCACCGCCGGCATCGGCCAGCGTGATGCCCTTCTCCAGCAGGTACTCGTGGATGTCGATGATGCGGCAGCCCGGGAAGATCTTGTCGAACTGGTAGCCCTGCAGCTGGTCGTAGCAGGTGCCGCAACTCACCACCACCGTCTTGATGTCGAGGTAGTTGAGCGTGTTGGCCACGCGGTGGAAGAGCACGCGGTTGTCCGTGATCATCTTCTCCGCCTTGTCGTACTGGCCGCTGCCGCGCTGCGGATAGCCGCAGCACAGGTAGCCCGGCGGCAGCACCGTCTGCACGCCCGCGTGCCACAGCATCGCCTGCGTGGCAAGGCCGACCTGCGAGAACAGGCGCTCCGACCCACACCCCGGAAAGTAGAAAACCGCCTCGGTTTCCGACGTGGTCGCCTTCGGGTTGCGGATGATCGGCACGTAGTCCGCATCCTCGATGTCGAGCAGCGCGCGCGCCGTCTTCTTCGGCAGGTTGCCCGGCATCTTCTTGTTGATGAAGTGGATCACCTGCTCCTTGACCGGTGCCGGGCCGAGCGTGGCCGGCGGCGCCGAGGTCTGCTTCTTCGCGAGGCCGCGCAGCAGGTCGTTGGCCAGGCGCTGCGCCTTGAAGCCCACGCCCACCATGCCCGCGCGCACCGCCTTGATGGTCTGCGGATTGGTCGCGTTGAGGAAGAACATCGCGGCCGCGTTGCCTGGGCGGAAGCTCTTCTGCCCCATCTTGCGCAGCAGGTTGCGCATGTTCATCGACACGTCGCCGAAATCGATCTTCACCGGGCATGGCGTGAGGCACTTGTGGCACACGGTGCAGTGGTCGGCCACGTCCTCGAACTCCTCCCAGTGCTTGATGCTGATGCCGCGCCGGGTCTGCTCTTCGTAGAGGAAGGCCTCCACCAGCAGCGAGGTCGCGAGGATCTTGTTGCGCGGGCTGTAGAGCAGGTTGGCGCGCGGCACGTGCGTGGCGCACACCGGCTTGCACTTGCCGCAGCGCAGGCAGTCCTTCACGCTGTCGGCAATGGCGCCGATGTCGCTCTGCTGCATGATCAACGACTCGTGCCCCATGAGGCCGAAGCTCGGCGTGTAGGCGTTGGTCAGGTCGGCGTGCAGCGTCTGAGCCTGGCCTGCCGGCGCACGCAGCAGCTTGCCCTTGTTGAAGCGGCCTTCGGGGTCGACTTTGGCCTTGTACTCGGTAAACGGACGCAGCTCCTCGTCGCTCAGGAATTCGAGCTTGGTGATGCCGATGCCGTGCTCGCCCGAGATCACGCCGTCGAGGCTGCGTGCCAGAGCCATGATGCGCACCACCGCGGCATGCGCGGTCTGCAGCATGTCGTAGTTGTCGCTGTTGACGGGGATGTTGGTGTGCACGTTGCCGTCGCCCGCGTGCATGTGCAGCGCGACCCACACGCGGCCCTTGAGCACCTGCTTGTGGATGGCCGCGCATTCGGCAACGATGGGGGCGAACTCCACGCCGCTGAAGATTTCCTGCAGCGGCTGGCGCAGCTGGGTCTTCCAGCTGGCGCGCAGGGTGTGGTCCTGCAGCTGCCGGAACAGCGTGTCGACGTCGCGCAGCCATTCGGCCCAGAGCGCGCGCACGCCCTGCACCAGCGCGACGGCCTGCGCCACGCGGTCTTCGAGCAGCTCGGCCGCCGGGATTTCATGCGCGTCGTCGGTCTTGCCCAGCGGCAGGTTGCCGCGCAGCAGGAAGGCTTCGAGCGCGTCGGTGAGCGCGAGCTTGTTCTGCAGCGACAGCTCGATGTTGATGCGCTCGATGCCGTCGCTGTACTCGGCCATGCGCGGCAGCGGGATCACCACGTCCTCGTTGATCTTGAAGGCGTTGGTGTGCTTGCTGATGGCGGCCGTGCGCTTGCGGTCGAGCCAGAACTTCTTGCGCGCCTCGGGGCTGATGGCGATGAAGCCTTCGCCGCTGCGCGAGTTGGCGATGCGCACCACTTCGGAGGTGACGCGCGCCACCGCATCGGCGTCGTCGCCGGCGATGTCGCCGAACAGCACCATCTTCGGCAGGCCGCCGTGCTTCTTCGACTTGGTGGCGTAGCCCACGGCCTTCAGGTAGCGGTCGTCCAGGTGTTCGAGGCCGGCCAGCAGCACGCCCGAGCGCTTCTGCTCGGCGAACATGAAGTCCTTGATCTCGACGATGCTGGGCACGGCGTCCTTGGCGTTGCCGAAGAATTCGAGGCACACGGTGCGCGTGTGCGCGGGCATCTTGTGCACCACCCAGCGGCAGCTGGTGATGAGGCCGTCGCAGCCCTCCTTCTGGATGCCCGGCAGGCCCGAGAGGAACTTGTCGGTCACGTCCTTGCCGAGGCCTTCCTTGCGGAAGGTGCGCCCCGGAATGTCGAGGCGCTCGGTGCGCAGCTTCGTCTTGCCGTCGGCCGCGTAGTACTGCAGCTCGAACACGGCGCTCTCGGCGTCATGGATCTTGCCGAGGTTGTGGCCGATGCGAGTGACTTCGAGCCATTCGGCCTGCGGCGTCACCATGCGCCACGAGGCGAGGTTGTCGAGCGCGGTGCCCCAGAGCACGGCCTTCTTGCCGCCGGCGTTCATGGCGACGTTGCCACCGACGCACGAGGCCTCGGCCGAGGTCGGATCGACGGCGAACACGAAGCCCGCGCGCTCGGCCGCATCGGCCACCCGCTGGGTGACCACACCGGCTTCGGTCCAGATGGTGGGCACCTGGGCTTCGAGGCCGGGCAGCGAGACGTGTTCGACCTCGGTCATCGCCTCGAGCTTCTCGGTGTTGATGACCACGCTCTTCCATGTCAGCGGGATGGCGCCGCCGGTGTAGCCGGTGCCGCCTCCGCGCGGGATGATGGTCAGGCCCAGCTCGATGCAGCCCTTCACCAGCAGCGCCATCTCGGCCTCGGTGTCGGGGCACAGCACCACGAACGGGTACTCCACGCGCCAGTCGGTGGCGTCGGTCACGTGCGAGACGCGCGACAGGCCGTCGAACTTGATGTTGTCCTTGGCCGTGAGCCTGCGCAGCGCGCGCGTGGCCTTGCGGCGCAGGGCGGCGACCTCGCGGAACTTGGTGTCGAACGCGGCCACCGCCTCGCCCACGAGGCCGGTGAGTTCGCCCACGAGCTGGTCGCGCGGCAGGTCGCTGTCGGGGGTGCGGCGCTTCTGCACCTCGGCCAGGCGGTGCCGCAGGGCATCGACCAGCTGGCCGCGGCGGCGCGGGTTGTCGAGCAGGTCGTCGACGAGGTAAGGGTTGCGCTGGACGACCCAGATGTCGCCGAGCACTTCGTAGAGCATGCGCGCCGATCGGCCGGTGCGGCGCTCGGCGCGCAGGGTCTGGAGCAGTTCCCAGCCGCGCTCGCCCAGCAGGCGAATCACGATCTCTCGGTCGGAGAAGCTGGTGTAGTTGTACGGGATCTCGCGCAGTCGTACGGGCTCTGCGGCCTGTGACAACAGCGTATTCAACGCAGTCGGAGCATTCATCGGGTGGGGCCCTTGGCCAGGCGCTGCGCGCCCATGTAGCCGGGGGAATGATTTTAGGGCAGGGCTTGGGGTCTTGCCTTGGGGTCCTGGCGTTGTCCTTGTGCCAGGGACATCGCGCGGGCTGGGCCGTACCGCATACCGGACGCCTGTCGTGGCTTTGATGCCGCTGCCCTCACCCCAACCCTCCCCTGGAGGGAGAGGGAGCAAAACCGGGAGCGGGCTCCAAGGAAAGGGGCACAGCACCCAGCGCCGTACCCGGGGAAACCCAAATCAGAACAGCACGCGGCTGCGGATCGTCCCGCTCACCTTCGCCAGCTTCTCCAGCGCCAGGTCGGAAGAAGCCGCGTCGATGTCCATCACCACGTAGCCGATCTTCTCGTTCGTCTGCAGGAACTGCGAGGAGATGTTGATGTTGTTGTCCGAGAAGATCTTGTTGATCTCGGACAGCACGCCCGGCACGTTGCGGTGGACGTGCAGCAGGCGGTGCTTGCCCGGGTGCGCCGGCAGCGCCACCTCCGGAAAGTTGACCGAAGAAGTCGAGGTGCCGTTGTCGCTGTACTTGACCAGCTTCTCGGCCACTTCCAGCCCGATGTTGGCCTGGGCCTCCATCGTCGATCCGCCGATGTGCGGCGTCAGGATCACGTTGTCCAGCCCCCGCAGCGGCGACAGGAACTCGTCCTTGTTGGTGCGCGGCTCCACCGGAAACACGTCGATGGCGGCGCCCAGCAGCTTCTTGCTCTTCAGGGCCTCGGCCAGCGGCTCGATCTCGACCACCGTGCCGCGCGAGGCGTTCAGCAGGATGGCGCCCGGCTTCATCGCGGCGATCTCGGCCGCGCCGATCATCCACTGCGTGGCCTGGGTCTCGGGCACGTGCAGCGTCACGATGTCGCTCTGCGCCAGCAGCTGGTGCAGCTCGCGCACCTGGCGCGCATTGCCCAGCGGCAGCTTGGTGACCACGTCGAAGAAGGCCACATGCATGCCCAGCGCCTCGGCCAGCACCGACAGCTGCGCGCCGATCGAGCCGTAGCCCACGATGCCCAGCGTCTTGCCGCGGATCTCGAACGCGTTGTCGGCCGACTTGAGCCAGCCGCCGCGGTGCGCCACCGCGCTCTTTTCGGGCACTCCGCGCAGCAGCAGGATGGCTTCGGCCAGCACCAGCTCGGCCACCGAGCGGGTATTGGAGTAAGGGGCATTGAAAACGGCCACGCCGTGCTCGCGCGCCGCCTCGAGGTCGACCTGGTTGGTGCCGATGCAGAAGCACCCGGCGGCCACCAGCTTGTGGGCGGCTGCGAACACCTCGGCCGTCAGCTGGGTGCGCGAACGGATGCCCAGGAAGTGGACATCGGCGATCTTGGCCTTGAGTTCGGCGTCGGGCAGTGCGCCCGGCAGCGACTCGATGTTGGTGTAGCCGGCGGCGCGCAGCACCTCCACGGCCGAGGGGTGGATGCCTTCGAGCAAGAGGAACTTGATCCTGCTTTTGTCGAGGGAGGTTTTGCTGCTCATGGCGGTCTCGCGGAAGCCCCGGCCATGGCGACAAGCTAGGCCAGAAAAAGGGAGGGCGATGCTAGCATGGTGCAGCGCAGCATGCAGGGTTGTCGCCCGCGCCGGGCATGAGGCCAAAGGGGTTTCCCTGATTGGAAGAAAGCGGCGCTCCGTGCGCCAATGTGACGCGGCTGTGTCATGCACATGCCCTAGCATCCGCGCTTTCCATTTTCCCCTTCAGGAGTCTTCATGCGATTCAAGACGCTCGCGCTGGCATCGGCGTTGGCCGCCACCACGCTGTTCAACGTGGCGCAGGCCCAGACCGAGATCCAGTGGTGGCACTCGATGACCGCCGTCAACAACGAATGGGTCAACGACCTGGCCAAGCAGTTCAACGAGAGCCAGAAGGAATACAAGGTCGTGCCGACCTTCAAGGGCACGTACGACGAATCGATGACGGCGTCCATCGCGGCCTTCCGCGCCGGCAACGCACCGCACATCCTGCAGGTTTTCGAAGTGGGCACCGCCACCATGATGGCCAGCAAGGGCGCGATCGTGCCGGTCGGCCAGGTCATGAAGGACGCGGGCGAGAAGTTCGACCCGGCCGCCTACATCCCCGCCGTGGCCGGCTACTACACCGCCCCCAATGGCCAGATGCTGAGCTTCCCCTTCAACAGCTCGACCACCATCTTCTATTTCAACAAGGACGCCTTCAAGGCCGCCGGCCTGCCCACCGACAAGGCGCCGTCGACCTGGCCCGAAGTGGTCGCCGCCGCCGCCAAGCTCAAGGCCAGCGGCCACAAGTGCCCGTTCACCACGGCCTGGCAGAACTGGACGCAGGTCGAGAGCTTCTCGGCCTGGCACAACGTGGAGTTCGCGAGCAAGTCCAACGGCCTGCAGGGCCTGGACGCGCGCCTGAAGGTGAACTCGCCGCTGCACCAGCGCCACATCGAGAACCTGGCCAGCATGGCCAAGCAGGGCCTGTTCATCTACAAGGGCCGCGGCAACGTGCCTGAAGCCTCGTTCGTCTCGGGCGAGTGCGCCATGATCAACACGTCCTCGGGCTTCTATGGCAACGTGGCGAAGAACGCCAAGTTCGCCTACGGCCTGGCGCCCCTGCCCTACTACCCGGACGTGCCGGGCGCACCGCAGAACACCGTGATCGGCGGCGCCAGCCTGTGGGTCATGTCGGGCAAGAAACCGGCCGAGTACAAGGGCGTGGCCAAGTTCTTCAGCTTCATCTCGACGCCTGAAGTGCAGTCCGCCAGCCACAAGCGCACGGGCTACCTGCCCGTGACCATGGCCTCGTATAAGCTCACCGAGGACTCGGGCTTCTACAAGCAGAACCCCGGCACCGACGTGGCCGTGACACAGATGATCCGCAAGGTCACCGACAAGAGCCGCGGCATCCGCCTGGGCAACTACGTGCAGATCCGCGCCATCGAGGACGAAGAGCTCGAACAGGTCTGGAACGGCAAGAAAACCGCCAAGGAAGCCCTCGACGCCATCGTGACCCGCGGCAACGAGCAGCTGGAACGCTTCCAGAAGGCCAACAAGAGCTGACGATCGACGACCGGACCCCTCGCGTGTCCGGCTAACATCGCCCGCCCCCGTCCGCTCTTGCGCAAGAGCGGGCCGGGCGGGATTTTTTATGTAGAGGGTTCATGGAAAAACGCGTTTTCTTTCGCTCGGGCTGGTTGCCCTGGCTGCTGCTGGCACCGCAGATGGCGGTGATCCTCGTGTTTTTCTTCTGGCCGGCGGCACAAGCCATCCTGCAATCGATGCAGCAGCAGGACGCATTCGGCACATCCGTCGACTTCGTCGGGCTGCAGAACTTCAAGGACCTGTTCCACGACCCGGCCTATGGCGAGTCGTTCAAGACCACCGCCGTCTTCTCGGTGCTGGTGGCCACCATCGGCCTGAGCCTGTCGCTGACGCTGGCCGTCTTTGCCGATCGCATCGTGAGCGGGGGCATGTTCTACAAGACCATGCTGATCCTGCCCTACGCCGTGGCGCCCGCCGTGGCAGCCGTGCTCTGGGTCTTCATGTTCTCCCCTTCGCTGGGCGTGGTCGCCTATGCGCTCGGCAAGATCGGCATCGACTGGAACCACCTGCTCAATTCAAAGCACGCGATGACGCTGATCGTGATGGCCGCGGTGTGGAAGCAGATCTCGTACAACTTCCTGTTCTTCCTGGCTGGCCTGCAGTCCATTCCCAAGTCGCTGATCGAGGCGGCGGCCATCGACGGCGCGCGCCCATGGCGCCGCTTCTGGACGGTGCAGTTCCCGCTGCTGTCTCCCACCACCTTCTTCCTGCTGGTGATGAACGTGGTCTACGCGTTCTTCGACACCTTCGCCATCGTTCACGCGGCCACCGAAGGCGGTCCGGGCAAGGACACGGAAATCCTCGTCTACAAGGTCTATCACGACGGCTTCAAGGCGCTGGACCTGGGTGGCTCGGCCGCGCAGTCGGTCGTGCTGATGGTGATCGTGATCGCGCTCACCATCGTGCAATTCCGCTACGTCGAGAAAAAGGTGCAGTACTGACATGGTTGAAAGAAGAAGCACTCAGGGCGTCCTGGCCCACGTGGTGATGATCCTCGGCGTCCTGATCGTCGCCTTCCCCATCTACCTCGCCTTCGTGGCGTCCACCCACACCGCACAGGAAATCGTGCAGCGGCCGATGCCGCTGCTGCCGGGCTCGAACATGCTCGACAGCTACAAGGGCGCGCTCTTCGGCCGCGCGAGCAGCGCAGGCTCCAACGCCCCGGTGGCCCACATGATGTGGGTCAGCCTGGTGACGGCACTGGTCATCGCCATCGGCAAGATCGCCATCTCGCTGCTGTCGGCCTTCGCCATCGTCTACTTCCGCTTCCCCTTCAAGAAGATCTGCTTCTGGGCGATCTTCGTGACACTGATGCTGCCGGTGGAAGTGCGCATCCTGCCCACCTACAAGGTGCTGTCTGACCTGAGCATGCTGAACAGCTACGCAGGCCTCACGGTGCCGCTGATCGCGTCGGCCACGGCCACCTTCCTGTTCCGCCAGTTCTTCCTGACCGTGCCCGAGGAACTCACCGAGGCATCGCGAATGGATGGCGCGAGCCCGATGCGCTTCTTCTTCGACGTGCTGCTGCCGCTGTCGAAGACCAGCATTGCCGCGCTCTTCGTGATCCAGTTCATCTACGGCTGGAACCAGTACCTGTGGCCGCTGCTGGCGGTCACCAACGAGGACATGTACCCGATCGTGGTCGGTATCAAGCGGCTCATCGCCGGCGGTGACGGCCAGAACGAATGGAACGTCGTGATGGCCACCGCCATCCTCGCCATGCTGCCGCCCGCGCTGGTGGTTGTGCTGATGCAAAAGTGGTTCGTCAAGGGCCTTGTTGATACAGAGAAATAGGCTCGCCCCCAGGCTTCGCGCACTTCGTGTCGCTACGCCTTCCCCCTACCGGGGGCAACACCAGCGGCCCGGCAAAGCCGGTTCCGCGGTGTTCCTGAAAAATATCGGAGAACTCGAATAAACATGGCTGCACTTTCCCTACGCAACGTCATCAAGCGCTACGGCCACGGGCCGAAAGCCAACCAGGTCATCCACGGCGTGAGCGCCGAGATCGCCAACCATGAATTCATCGTGATCGTCGGCCCCTCGGGCTGCGGCAAGTCCACGCTGCTGCGCATGGTGGCCGGCCTGGAGGAAGTCTCGGCCGGCGAGATCGCCATCGGCGGCAAGGTGGTGAACCAGCTCGAACCCTCCGAGCGCGACATCGCCATGGTGTTCCAGAACTACGCGCTGTACCCGCACATGAGCGTGTTCGCGAACATGGCTTACGGCCTGAAGATCGCCAAGGTACCGGTCGATGAGATCAAGGTGCGCGTCGACAAGGCCGCGAAGATCCTCGAACTCGGCCACCTGCTGGAGCGCAAGCCGCGCGAACTCTCCGGCGGCCAGCGCCAGCGCGTGGCCATGGGCCGCGCCATCGTGCGCCAGCCGCAGGTTTTCCTGTTCGACGAACCGCTGTCGAACCTCGACGCCAAGCTGCGCGCGCAGACGCGCCTCGAAATCCAGAAGCTGCACCGCGAACTCGGCATCACCTCGCTGTTCGTCACGCACGACCAGGTCGAGGCGATGACGCTGGCGCAGCGCATCATCGTGATGAACGGCGGCGTGATGGACCAGTTCGCGACGCCCGAAGAGGTGTACTCGCGTCCGGCGACCACCTTCGTGGCGAGCTTCATCGGCTCGCCGCCGATGAACCTGCTCAAGCATGCGCCGGGCGTGCGGCCCGGCCAGATCCTGGGCATCCGCCCCGAACACCTGAAGCTCGACGAGAGCGGCTGGACGGTGCAGGTCGAGCAGGTCGAGCTGCTGGGCGCCGAGCGCCTGGTGTACGGCCGCATCGGCGATGAGCAGATCATCATGCGCACTGACGAAGGCGACCATCCGCCGGTGGCAGGCGACACGGTGAAGATCGCCGCACGCGAAGACAAGCTGCACTGGTTCGACGCCGGCTCCGGCAAGCGCGCGGATTAATGCTCGCCCCCAGGCTTCGCGCACTTCGTGTCGCTTCTCCTACCCCCTACCGGGGGCGGCACCAGCGGCCCGGCAAAGCCGGTTCCGCGGTGCCCCACGAAGAAACCGGGGCCTCACTCAAAGAATGATCATGAATTCCTGGCCCTACCCCCGCTGGGTCGCGCATCGCGGCGCCGGCAAGCTGGCCCCCGAGAACACGCTGGCCGCGTTCCGGTTAGGCGCCTCGCACGGCTACCGCATGTTCGAGTGCGACGCCAAGCTCAGCGCCGACGGCGTGGTCTTCCTGATGCACGACGCCACGCTCGACCGCACCACCAGCGGCCACGGCACCGGTGGCGCCCAGCCCTGGAGCGCGCTGGCGCAGCTCGATGCGGGCAGCTGGCACTCACGCGCCCATGCGGGCGAACCGCTGCCCACGCTGGAGAACCTCGCGCGCTACTGCCTGGCGAACGGCCACCTGCTGAACATCGAGATCAAGCCGACGCCGGGCGTCGAGCGCGAAACCGGCGAGGTGGTGGCGCGTGAGGCTGCGCGCCTGTGGCAAGGCGCGGCCGTACCGCCGCTGCTCACGTCCTTCCAGGTCGAATCGCTGAAAGGCGCGCAAGCGGTGCAGCCAGAGCTGCCGCGCGGTCTGCTGCTCGACACGCTGTGGAACGGCTGGCTCGAAGCCGCGCAACAGTTGGGTTGCGTGACCATCGTCTGCAATCACGCGCTGTGGGACGCCGCAGTAGTCGCGCAGGTGCACGGCGCCGGCATGCGCGCGCTGAGCTACACGGTGAACGACGAATGGGCGGCGCAGCGGCTGATCGGCCTGGGTACCGACGGCATCATCACCGACCGGGTCGACCTGTTCAGCCCGGCCGGCTGAGGCGCACGTTTCTTACAGGCTCTTACCTCATGGCCGCTTCTATGATGCGGCCATGAATCGGACCTCTCGCCTGGCGGGCTTCGGCCTCGCCATCCTGCTGGCCCTGTCGGTGTGCGGCGCGTTCGCGCAGCCCGATGCCAGCATGAACGCCGGCACCGGCAATCCCAACAACAGCGCCAACACCGCCGCCGCGGCAGCCCCCGCGCCCACCGTGGCCGAACTGCGGGCGCAATTCAACAAGCTCACCGCCGACCCGGGCAAGGGCGGCGACGCCGAGGACGACCCGCGCAAGCAGATCGGGCAGATCAACGACATCGGCGCGCAGGCGGACAAATTCGTCGCCGCGCGCACCGGCGACCTCGCAGACCTCAACGCACGCCTGGGCGAGCTCGGCAACCCGCCCGCTGCCGGCAGCACCGAAGACCCCGGCATCACGCGCCAGCGCGCGCAGCTGACGAAGGAGCGCAACGCGCTCGACGCCGACATCCGGCTTGCGAAGCTTCTGTCCATCGACGTGCGCCAGCGCGGCGCCGACCTGGTCACGCAGCGCCGCGCACTGTTCGAGGCCCAGCTCACCGAGCGCGCGGCCTCGCCGCTCACCGAGGCCTTCTGGAACGACCTGCAGGAGGCCTGGCCCGACGACCTGGCGCGGCTGCAGGCCATGGGCACGGCCCTCGGCGACGGCATCGAACAGGCGCTGGCACCCGCATCGCGCACGGCGGTGATCGCCGCGCTGATAGGCGCGCTGCTGTTGGCCTTCCTGGGCGTCTGGGGTGCCGAGCACCTGCTGGCGCGGCTCTCCATGCGGGTGCTGCCGGCCGGCAGGCTGCGCCGCTCGTTGCTGGTGATCGCCATCGTCGCGAGCCACGTGCTGCTGGTGGCGGTAGCCGCGCACGGTTTCGTGGAAGTGCTCAAGACCTACGCCACCTGGGACCCGCAGGCGCGCAAGGCGCTGCAATCGGCGGCGCAGGCGCTGACCTTCATGGCCTTCGTCATCGGCCTGGGCCGCGCGCTGCTGGCCACTTCGCGCCCCTCATGGCGGCTGCCGCCGATCCCCGACGCCACGGCCAGCCGGCTTGCCGCGCTGCCCTGGCTGGTGGCGCTGGTGGCGGCACTGGCCTGGACGCCGGCCGAGATCAATGCGCTGATCGACGCCAGCTTCGCCGCCGTGGTGACCACGCATGTGCTGACGGCGCTGGTGCTGACGGCCCTGGTGGGCACGGTGATCTACCGGCTCAAGGCGCTGCGCGCCGATGCGCCCGAGGCCGGCCTGCCCGAGCGGCCGATGTGGGTCGGCCTGCTGGTGGCGCTGATCGGCATGCTGATGATCGCCATCTGGGTGCTGGTGGCGCTGGGCTACGTGGCGCTGGGCAGCTTCCTGGCCTCGCAGCTGACCTGGAGCGGCATCGTAGCCGCTGCCTTCTACGTGCTGTTCAAGTTCGCCGACGACGTGTTCATGGCCAGCGTAGCCTCGCGCAGCACCTTCGGCCAGAAGCTGCAGAAGAGCTTCAGCCTCGCACCGCAGACGCTGGACCAGGCGGCCACGGTGCTGTCGGGCATCAGCCGCGTGGCGCTGTTCGTCTATATGCTGATCGCGCTGGCCGCGCCGCTGGGCACATCTCCGAGCGAAGTGTTCCAGCGCAGCGGCAAGCTCGGCACCGGCGTGAAGGTGGGCGAATTCCAACTGGTGCCAGGCGCGATCCTGAGCGCGGTGGCGGTGGCGGTGTTGGGCTTCATCGTCCTGCGCATCTTCAAGCGCTGGCTCACGCGCAGCTACCTGCCGAACACGCAGTTCGAGCCGGGCATGCAGAACTCGATCACCACGCTGCTGGGCTACGTGGGCGGCATCATGGTGATTGCGTTCTCCCTGTCGGCGCTGGGCATCGGCATCGAGCGCATCGCGTGGGTGGCGAGCGCGCTGTCGGTGGGCATCGGCTTCGGGCTGCAGGCGATCGTGCAAAACTTCATCTCCGGGCTGATCCTGCTGGCGGAGCAGCCGGTGAAGGTGGGCGACTGGGTGGTACTGGGCACGGCCGAGGGCGACGTGCGGCGCATCAACGTGCGCGCCACCGAGATCCAGCTTGGCGACCGTTCGACACTCATCGTGCCGAACTCGGAGTTCATCACCAAGACGGTTCGCAACATGACGCTGGCCAATGCCGAGGGCCGCGTGCTGATCCGCCTGCCGATGCCGCTGACCACCGACGCGCAGCGCGTGCGCGATCTGATCCTCGCGGCCTGCAGGGGGCACGAAGGCGTGCTGGAAACGCCGGCGCCGTCGCTCACGCTCGAGGGTATCGAGAACGGGCTGCTGATCTTCCAGGCGATCGCCTATGTGGCGAGCCCCCGGCTCGCGGGCGGCGTGCGCAGCGACCTGCTGTTCGTGATCCTCGACGAGCTCAGGAAAGCCGCGTTGCCGATGGCGACGCCGACCACCTTCATGATGGCGCCCTCCGAGCCGGCCGCGGCGGCGCCGGCACCCGCGACGTCCAACTCGCCGATCCCCGGCATGCCGACCTGAGCCTCGTTGCGGCGGCAGCGCGCCAAGGCAGGCCAGGTTCGGGGCTGGCTGGCCCTATCGGCGCCAGCCGCGCATCGCCAGCCACTGGACGGTGCCGCAGGCCACCACAAGCGCAGCGTAGGTCGCCATCATCCCGTCGCGCCCGAACACCACGAGGCCGATCACCGACACGCCGACACCCACGGCAAAGGTCAGCGCCCACTGCACCCACCAGCGCGGGACGCCGGCGCGCCCGCCGCCCAGGAACCGGCCGGCAAGAGCCAGCACCAGGGCCAGGAAGGCCGCCGGAGCGACGAAATTGAACAGGTGATCGAGGAGGGCCAGCAGGTCCATCGGAGGGAATTGCGCGTGCGCCGGGACATGCGGCGAAGGATATGGCTGTCATAGGGAAAGCCATTTGTCCCTCCGCAAGGCTCATGCGGCTGCTGATTTTATAATCACGGCCATGTCAGTCTGGGCTCTCGGCTTGAACCACACGACCGCGCCGCTCGACCTGCGCGGTCGTTTCGCGTTCGCGCTCGACCAAATCGCCCCCACGCTGCAGAGCCTGCGCAGTTCCTTTGCCTCCGGCCGCCACCCCCAGGTCGAGGCCGCGATCATCTCCACCTGCAATCGCACCGAGATCTATTGCGCCTCGGAACAGGCCGCACTCGACCACACCTTCGGCTGGCTGGCGCAAAGCGGCGGCGTGGCCCCGGCCCTGCTGCGATCGCACGCCTACACGCTTCAGGACGACGAGGCCGCCCGCCATGCCTTCCGCGTGGCCAGCGGGCTCGACTCGATGGTGCTCGGCGAAGCTCAGATCCTCGGCCAGATGAAAGATGCCGTGCGCGCGGCCGAAACCGCCGGCGCGCTCGGCAGCACGCTGAACCAGCTGTTCCAGCGCTCTTTCGCGGTGGCGAAGGAAGTCCGCACCGCCACCGAGATCGGCGCGCACTCCATCAGCATGGCCGCCGCGGCGGTCCGGCTCGCTGGCCAGCTCTTCGAAGACCTTCATCAAACGCGCGTGCTGTTCGTCGGCGCAGGCGAGATGATCGACCTCGCGGCCACGCACTTCGCAGCCAAGGAACCCAGGTCGATCGCCATTGCCAACCGCACGCTCGAGCGCGGCGAAAAACTGGCGTCGCGCTTCGGCGCCGAAGCGATGCGCCTGGCCGACCTGCCGGCGCGACTCGCCGAGTTCGACATCATCGTGAGCTGCACGGCGAGCACGCTGCCGATCATCGGCCTGGGCGCCGTGGAGCGCGCGCTCAAGGCACGCAAGCACCGCCCGATGTTCATGGTCGACCTGGCCGTGCCGCGCGACATCGAGCCCGAAGTGAAGGCGCTCGAGGACATCTACCTCTACACCGTCGACGACCTCGCACAGGTCGTGCAACAGGGCCAGGCCAACCGCCAGGCGGCTGTCGCGCAGGCCGAAGTCATCATCGACGCCGGCGTGCAGAGCTTCATGCACTGGCTGGGCCAGCGCGGCACCGTGCCGCTGATCCAGCAGCTCAATGCGCAGGCCGACGAATGGCGTGCCGCCGAGATGGCGCGCGCGCGCAAGCTGCTGGCCAGGGGCGAATCGGTCGATGCCGTGCTCGAGGCCATGTCACGCGGGCTCACGCAGAAGATGATGCACGGCGCCATGGCCGAACTGCACGCGGGCGATGCTGCCTCGCGAGAGCAGACGGCGCAGGCCATCTCGCGCCTGTTCCTGCGCAAAGAGCGTTAGCGACGCTCGTCGTCGCCAGGCCCGATCGGCCGCGGTCTTCATGCGCGCTGCCCTTTTGCGGCAGCACCTCCATATTTTTCGAGTCCCGTTCCTCCGTGAAATCCTTTCTGCGCCACCAACTCGAACGCTACGCCCAACGCCTCGGCGAGCTCGACTTCCTGCTCTCGCGCGAAGACATCATGAGCGACATGGCCCAGTACCGCACCATCTCGCGCGAGCATGCCGAAGTCACGCAGATCGCCGGCCGCTACGAGCGCTACAGGCAGCGCGAGGCCGACATCGCCGGTGCCAGGGAGATGCTCGACGACCCCGACATGGCCGAGATGGCAAAGGAAGAAATCGCGGGCGCCGAAGCCGAGCTGGTGCAGCTCGAAGAAGAACTGCAGCGCCTGCTGCTGCCGAAGGACCCCGACGACGCGCGCAACGCCTTCCTCGAAATCCGCGCCGGTACCGGCGGCGACGAATCGGCCCTGTTCGCGGGCGACCTGCTGCGCATGTACACGCGCTACTGCGAGCGCGCCGGCTGGCGCTGCGAGGTGGTGAGCGAGAGCGAAAGCGAGCTCGGCGGCTACAAGGAAGTGGTGATCCGCGTCGTCGGCGACGAGGTGTTCGGCCACCTGCGCCTCGAGTCGGGCGGCCACCGCGTTCAGCGCGTGCCGGCGACCGAAACACAAGGCCGCATCCACACCAGCGCCTGCACGGTCGCCGTGCTGGCCGAGCCCGACGAGACCGTGGCCGTGCAGATCAACCCGGCCGACCTGCGCATCGACACCTACCGCGCAAGCGGCGCGGGCGGACAGCACATCAACAAGACCGACTCGGCCGTGCGCATCACGCACATCCCCACCGGCATCGTGGCCGAGTGCCAGGACGACCGCAGCCAGCACCGCAACAAGGCCAAGGCGCTGCAGGTGCTGTCGGCGCGCATCCAGGAGAAGGACCGCAGCGAGCGAGCGGCCAAGGACGCGGCCATGCGCAAGGGCCTGATCGGCAGCGGCGACCGCTCGGACCGCATCCGCACCTACAACTTTCCGCAGGGCCGGCTCACCGACCACCGCATCAACCTTACGCTCTACAAGCTGCTCGCGATCATGGAAGGCGACCTTGGCGACGTGCTCGAGGCGCTGCGCGCCGCGCGTGAGGCCGAACAGCTGGCCGAGCTGGAATCGAGCCTGCCAGCGTGATGACCGCCGACGACCCGAAGCCGTCCACCGTGGCGCAGGCACTGGCCGCGGCCGTCGCGCTGGGCGTGGAGCGGCTCGACGCGCAGTTGCTGCTGCTGCACGCGCTGGGCCGGGCGCCGCATGACCGCGCCTGGCTGCTGGCGCACGACACCGATGCGATGCCCGACGCGGCGTGGGCCGCGCTCTGCGCGCAGTTGTCGCGCCGCCTCGCAGGCGAGCCGGTCGCGTATCTGCTCGGCGAGAAGGAGTTCCACGGCCTCGCCCTGCACGTCGACCCACGCGTGCTGGTGCCGCGGCCCGACACCGAGGCGCTGGTCGAATGGGCGCTGCAGTGCCTCGAGGGCCATGTCGCCCCGCGCGTGCTCGATCTCGGCACGGGCAGCGGTGCGATCGCACTGGCCCTGCAACATGCCCGCCGCGATGCTCAAGTCGACGCGGTCGACGCCAGCGCCGATGCATTGGCGGTCGCCCAGGCCAACGCGCAGCGCCTCGGCCTGCCGGTGCGCTTCACCGAAGCGAGCTGGCTCGACGGCGCCGGCAGCGGCTACACGGTCATCGCGAGCAACCCACCGTACATCGCCGCCGGCGACCCGCACCTGCCCGCCCTGCGCCATGAACCCGTTTCCGCATTGGTCGCGGGCGCCGACGGCCTCGACGACATCCGCCAGATCGTGCAGAACGCTCCCGGCCACCTCGCCGAAGGCGGCTGGCTGCTGCTCGAACACGGCCACGACCAGGCCGCGGCCGTGCGTCAACTGCTCGCCGCGCGCGGTTTCGCCGAAGTGCAAAGCCGCGACGACCTCGCCGGCATCCAGCGCTGCTCCGGCGGAATCTGGCGCACGGTGAAATAATCCCCCCAGCCCACTTTTCAGGAGTCCCCATGTCCGACGCCCAGCAACGCATCGACGACCTCGTCAAGACCAACGACCTCGTGCTCTTCATGAAGGGCAACGCAAGCTTTCCGATGTGCGGCTTCTCTGGCCGCGCGATACAGATCCTGAAGGCGGTCGGCGTCGACACCCGAACGCTCAAGACCGTCAACGTGCTCGAAGACGACGGCATCCGCCAGGGCATCAAGGAATACAGCAACTGGCCCACGATTCCGCAGCTCTACGTGAAGGGCGAGTTCGTCGGCGGCTCGGACATCATGATGGAGATGTACGAATCGGGCGAACTGCAGCAGGTCATCGGCGGCGGCGCGGCCTGATTCCACGGGGCCCGCAATGAGCCACGATCACGCGGATCACGGCCATTCGCATGAAGAAGGCGACCAGGCCTGGAAGCACGATGGCGTGCGCGTGATCGCGGCCAACCAGCTCGACACCAACACCGCCCAGACGCCCGGCATGAACCGGGCAGCGGCCATCAACTTCGCCCGCGTGGGCGCGCAGAAGCTCTGGGCCGGCACCGTGACCATCCACGCCGACGCCAAGACCGGCGCCCATCACCACGGGCATCTCGAATCGGTGATCTACGTCGTGCGCGGCCGGGCCCGCATGCGCTGGGGCGAAAAGCTCGAGTTCACGGCCGAGGCCGGACCGGGCGACTTCATCTACGTGCCGCCCTACGTGCCGCACCAGGAGATCAACGCCAGCGCGACCGAGACGCTCGAATGCGTGCTGTGCCGCAGCGATGGCGAAGCGGTGGCGGTCAACCTCGACATCGAACCCGTCGAAAAGCCCGAATCGGTACTCTGGGTCGACCCCACGCATCCGCAGGGCGGGGTCTGAGCACTTTTCGGGTGCCGAGTCATGGCACCATGGTGGCCGTCTTCGACGTGCCACCATGACCCTGACCCAAAGCCTGCTCATCATCGCCATGCTGATCGCGATGAGCGCGTTCTTCTCACTTGCCGAAATCACCCTGGCCGCCTCGCGCCGCCTGCGCCTGCGCCAGATGGCCGACGAGGGCGACCCCCGGGCCGAGAAGGTGCTGCGCGTGCAGGAGCAACCCGGCCACTACTTCACCGTGGTGCAGATCGGCCTGAACGCGGTGGCGATCCTCGGCGGCGTGGTCGGCGAGGGCTCGCTCAGCCCCTACTTCGCGGTGTTCTTCGAGAAATGGCTGAGCGTCGAGGCCTCCACCAACGCGGCCTTCCTGTGCTCGTTCGTCATCATCATCGCGGTGTTCCTGGTGTTCGCCGACCTGTTCCCCAAGCGGCTGGGCATGAGCAACCCCGAGCAGTTGGCGGTGCGCATGGTCGGGCCGATGCAGGTGCTGATCACCACCTTCAAGCCGCTGGTGTGGTTCTTCACGCGTTGTACCGACCTGCTTTTCAAAGTGCTCGGCATGCCGATGGCGCGCGACGACAAGATCACCTCGGCCGACATCCTCGCGATGACCGAGGCCGGCGCACGGGCCGGCGTGCTCGCGGTGCGCGAGCAGCAGGTGATCGCCAACGTGTTCGAGCTGGAGACGCGCCTGGTCAGCAGCGTGATGACGGCGCGCGACAGCATCGCCTGGTTCCTGCACGACGACCCCGAGACGGTGCTGCGTGCGCGCATCGTGGCCGAGCCCTACTCGGCGTATCCGGTGTGCGACGGCGACATCGACCACGTGCTCGGCTACGTCGATGCCAAGGACATGTTCCAGCGTGTGCTGAGCGGCCAGCCGCTGGCCTTCGACCAGGGCCTGCCGCTGCACAAGGCGCTGGTGATTCCCGATCGCCTGTCGCTCACCGAGGTGCTCGAACAGTTCCAGCAGGCGCACGAGGACTTCGCGATCATCGTCAACGAATACAGCCTCGTGGTGGGCGTGATCACGCTCAACGACGTGATGAGCACGGTGATGGGCGACCTCGTCTCCATGCCCGACGAGGAGCAGATCGTGCAGCGCGACGAGAACTCGTGGCTGATCGACGGCGTCACGCCTATCCAGGACGTGCAGCGCGCACTGCACATCGACGAACTGCCTCACTCGGAGGAGTACGAGACGCTGGCCGGCTTCCTGATGGTGATGCTGCGCCGCGTACCCAAGCGCACCGACAACGTGACCTGGGGCGGCTACACCTTCGAGGTGATGGACGTGGACAGCTACCGCATCGACCAGGTGATGGTCACGAAGGGCTCGGCCACCGCCAAGGCGCCGGCCGGCTGACGGAGGCTCAGCCTGCGGAGGCGGGGTCCTTCTCGCGCTCGCGCTCCCTGTCGTTGAACACCCAGAGCCGCTGGTTCGCGAACACTGCGTTCGGGTACGGCGACTTGCCGCGGCTGCCGTTGTAGCGGCCCAGCGTCATGTACAGGTCGCCGTTCTCGCGGTCGAGGTAGTGGCGAAGAATGACGCAGCCGAAGCGCAGGTTGGTCTGCATGTGAAACAACTTGGCCGGGTCGGCGTCGCCGATCACGCGCGTCCAGAACGGCATGACCTGCATGTAGCCACGCGCACCGGCGCTCGACACCGCGAACTTGCGGAAATTGCTCTCGACCTGGACGAGCCCGAGCACCAGGCTCACGTCGAGCCCCGAGCGCTTGGCTTCGTACCAGGCGGTCTGCAGGAATTCGATGCGCGATGGCGCGTCGGCAACCTTCTTGCGCAGCCGCTCGCTCATCTCGCCCAACCAGCGCAGGTAGGCGAGCCGGGCCTCGGTGTTCGCGAACTGGGGCACCGGCGGTGCCTTGTTGTGGATGGCCGAGCTGAGCGCAGTGCGCACCGAGTCGATCAGCGGCTCCTCGATCTGCGCACCGGCCAGGGCGGTCTGTGGCAGCGACAGCATGGCGAGGGCGCTTGCCGTCACGGCGCCGCCCAGGCACTGGCGTCGCGAGAGGCCGCCCTCCACGCTCATTTTGCGAGCTTGCCGGTGATGAACTCCGCAATGCCGGCCGCAGGCACCTTGGTGGCCGCCGTGTCACGGCGGTGCTGGTATTCGAGCTGGCCTTCCTTCAGACCGCGGTCCGAGATCACTACGCGGTGCGGCACGCCGATGAGCTCCCAGTCGGCGAACATCGCGCCGGGGCGCTCGCCGCGGTCGTCGAGCAGCACGTCGACGCCGGCAGCGAGCAGTTGCTCATACAGCGCTTCGGCGGCCACCTTGACCTCAGGGCTGCGGTCCATGCCGATCGGGCAGACCACCACCGTGAACGGTGCCAGCGCGTCGGGCCAGATGATGCCGCGCTCGTCGTGGTTCTGTTCGATGGCCGCCGCCGGCAGGCGCGTGATGCCGATGCCGTAGCAGCCCATCTCGAGGAACTGCGGCTTGCCACCTTCGTCGAGGTAGGTGGCGTTCATGTCCTTGCTGTACTTGGTGCCGAGCACGAACACGTGGCCGACCTCGATGCCGCGCTCGATGGCCAGCACGCCCTTGCCGTCGGGCGAGGCGTCGCCGGCGACCACGTTGCGCAGATCGGCGACCAGGTCGGGCTCGGGCAGGTCGCGGCCCCAGTTGACGCCGGTCATGTGGAAGTCGATCTCGTTGGCGCCCGTGATCCAGTCGGCCATCACGGCCACCTCGCGGTCGGCCACCATCCTGACGGGCTTCTTGAGGTTCAGCGGGCCAAGGTAGCCTGGCTTGCAGCCGAAGTGCTCGTCGATCTCGGCCAGGGTCGCGAAGCGAAAGCCCTTGTCCAGGCCTGGCAGCTTGCCGACCTTGATCTCGTTCATCTCGTGGTCGCCGCGCAGCAGCAGCAGCCAGACCTGCGAGCCCTTGGGGTTGCCTGCGTCGTCGACAATGTCGGTGGCCAGCACGAGCGACTTGACCGTGGTCGACAGCGGCACGCCGAGCAGCACTGCAACGTCTTCGCAGGTGGCCTTGCCCGGAGTGGGCGTCTTCTCGAGCGCCTTGGCGGCGGCAGGGCGCGGGCCGGCCGGGGCCAGGGCCTCGGCCTTTTCCATGTTGGCGGCGTAATTGCTGTCGGGGCAGTAGACGATGGCGTCCTCGCCCGTGGCGGCGATCACCTGGAACTCTTCGCTCAGGTCCCCGCCGATGGCGCCGCTGTCGGCCGCCACGGCGCGATAGCGCAGGCCGAAGCGGTCGAAGATGTTGCGGTAGGCCTGCGCCATGACCTGGTAGCTGGCCTTGGCCGCGTCGAGGTCCCGGTCGAAGCTGTAGGCGTCCTTCATGATGAATTCGCGCCCGCGCATCAGTCCGAAGCGCGGGCGGCGCTCGTCGCGGAACTTGGTCTGGATCTGGTAGAAATTCTTCGGCAGCTGCTTGTAGCTGCGGATTTCCTGGCGCGCGATGTCCGTCACCACCTCTTCGCTGGTCGGCTGGATCACGAAGTCGCGGTCGTGCCGGTCCTTGATGCGCAGCAGCTCGGGGCCCATCTTCTCGAAGCGGCCGGTCTCCTGCCAGAACTCGGCGGGCTGCACCACGGGCATCGTCATCTCGACGGCGCCGGCGCGGTTCATCTCCTCGCGCACGATGGCTTCGACCTTGCGGATCACGCGCAGTCCCATGGGCATATAGGTATAGATGCCCGTGCCGAGCTTCTTGATCATGCCGGCGCGCATCATGAGCCGGTGGCTCGCGACCTCGGCGTCAGCGGGCGCTTCCTTGAGGGTGGAGACAAAAAATCGGGAAGCTTTCATCGGGATTGCGGTGATGGATTCGCTGGATTCGAAGTTTGGAAGTGGGGGACTGCTCCCCCGGAGAGACCCTGAGAGCCTGGCATCGGCAGCTTGCCGACGGCAACCCGGCATGCATAATCGACTCAGTTCAAAAATTGGGGTTTGATTATGCTCGACCGGGACGGCTTCAGGCCCAACGTCGGCATCATCCTGCTCAACCAGAGAAACCAGGTTTTCTGGGGCAAACGCATACGCACGCATTCCTGGCAGTTTCCGCAAGGCGGCATCGACCGCGGCGAAAGTCCCGAGCAAGCCATGTTCCGGGAACTGCACGAGGAAGTCGGGCTCCATCCGGAGCATGTGCGCATCGTGGCCCGTACCCGCGACTGGTTGCGCTACGAGGTGCCGGATCGGTTCATCCGCCGTGACGCACGGGGCCACTACAAGGGCCAGAAACAAATCTGGTATTTGCTGCAACTCACCGGCCACGACTGGGATCTCAACCTGCGTGCCACCGACCATCCCGAATTCGACGCCTGGCGCTGGCATGACTACTGGGTGCCGCTCGACGTGGTCGTCGAGTTCAAGCGCGGCGTCTATGAGATGGCGCTGACCGAGCTTGCTCGCTACCTGCCACGGCAGGATTTCCGCAACCGCTTCCTGCGCAGCAACGTGCGCGCCCGAGAATTCGAGCGCCATTCGCTGGACGCCGGGGCGCCTCCCGGACTGGACCTGCCGCCCGGCGGCAGTTTCGATCCGCATCCCGACATTCCTTCTGCGAGCGATGAACCTCCTGTCCACGACAACAAAGCGCCGTTCCTTCCGACGCAACGCTGAACGCGCCCTTCTTCTGGCCTGCTTCGGCATCCTTGCGGGATGCGCCTCGGGGCCGCACGACACGGACAATCCCGACTGGGCCCAGGGGGGCATGCCGCTGCCGCCCAAGCGCTACGAGACGGACAAGGAGTGGGAGGAAACCGCAACGCCCCCACCGCCGGCCTTCAGCGAAAGCCGCCTGCTGCCGATCGAAATGCCGCCGTACATGAGCTTGAAGTTCGGCATCGACCCGAACACGATCGCGATCACGGGCGACGGCATCGTGCGCTATGTGGTGGTGGCACACAACCGCAATGGCGGCGCCGTCAATGCCTTCTATGAAGGCGTACGCTGCTCGACCGCGGAAATGAAGAGCTATGCGCGCTACAACAACGGCGCCTGGCAAGACGTCGCCAAGCCCGAGTGGAAGCGCCTGAACGACCTGAATTCGAGCTACACCAAGGCGCTGTCGCGCCAGGCCCTGTGCCGCGGCAATGCGCCCCGCGCCTCGATCGGGGAAATGGTCCAGAACATACGCAACCCGATACGGGAAGTGCAATAGTCAATCCACCAACGGGGCTTTGCGCCCCGTTGTTGTTTTCATCAGTTGGGCATCAGCACCATGTTGTCGCGATGGACCATCTCCGGCTCCGCGACATAGCCCAGCAGGCGCTCGAATTCGCTCGAGGGCTTGCGGCACAGCAGGCGCGCTTCCACGCTCGAATAGTTGGCCAGGCCCCGGGCCAGTTCGACGCCATCGACGTCGCGCACCGCAATCACGTCGCCGCGCGAGAACTCGCCCGAGACGCTGGTCATGCCGATCGGCAGCAGGCTCTTGCCTTCGGTCCGCACCTTGGCGGCAGCGCCCGCGTCGACAACGACGGCGCCGCGCAGTTGCAGGTGATCGGCCATCCAGCGCTTGCGGGCCTGGTGCTTGGCTGTCTGCGCCACCAGCAGCGTACCGATGGACTCGCCTCGTGCCAGGCGCAGCAGGGCATCGGACTCGCGCCCCCAGGCGATGACGGTGGAGGCGCCCGAGCCGGCCGCGCGCTTGGCCGCAAGAATCTTGGTGATCATTCCGCCGCGGCCGATGCTGGAGCCGGCGCCGCCCGCCATGGCCTCGAGCGCCGGGTCGCCGGCGGCGGCTTCGTGCACGAACTTCGCGTCGGTGTCCTTGCGCGGGTCGGCCGTGTACAGGCCCTTCTGGTCTGTGAGGATGACCAGTGCGTCGGCCTCGACGAGGTTCGCCACGAGTGCGCCGAGCGTGTCGTTGTCGCCGAACTTGATCTCGTCGTTGACGACGGTGTCGTTCTCGTTGATGACCGGCACCACGCCCAGCTTGAGCAGCGTGACCAGCGTCGAACGGGCATTGAGGTAGCGCTCGCGATCGGCCAGGTCGGCATGGGTCAGCAGCACCTGCGCACTGCCTATCTCGTTTTCGCGCAGCTTGGTTTCGTACATCTGGGCCAGGCCCATCTGCCCCACAGCCGCGGCGGCCTGCAGTTCATGGACCTCGTGCGGCCGGGTTCGCCAGCCGAGACGCTTCATGCCTTCGGCGATCGCTCCGCTCGACACCATGACGACCTCGCGACCCTCGCGCACCAGCGCGGCCAGTTGCCGGCACCATTCGCCGATGGCTGCCTCGTCGAGGCCGCGCCCCTCGTTGGTCACGAGGCTGGAGCCCACCTTGACGACGATACGGCGGGCATCCCGCAAGGCTGTGGATCCGGAGTTCGAGGTCATTTTGCGGTGAATGCTGCGAGGTTGCTTTTTGTCTGTCTATCTGTCCGTTGGCAGCATCACGGGCAATGCTGCGGTGCCGCTAAGCGCCCTCGGGAGGCAGCGGCGTGAAGCGCGGGTCGACGACCACCGGCGCATGCTCGGCCACCTGCTGCGCCTTGACCTGCTGATAGATGGCCTGCACCAGATGTTCGCAGCCTTCGCGCGTGAGCGCCGAGATTTCGAACACCGGCCCCTTGAAGCGCAGGCGCTTCACGAAGTCCTTGACGCGCGCTGCGCGTTCGTCGGCCGGCACCATGTCGAGCTTGTTGAGCACGAGCCAGCGCGGTTTTTCGTAGAGTGCGGCGTCGTACTTCTTGAGCTCGCCGACGATGGCCTTGGCCTGTGCGACCGGGTCGACGTTGTCGTCGAACGGCGCCATGTCGATCACATGCAGCAGCAGGCGCGTGCGCTGCAGGTGCCGCAGGAAGAGATGGCCCAGGCCTGCGCCTTCGGAAGCGCCTTCGATCAGGCCGGGAAGGTCTGCCACCACGAAGCTCTGTTCCGGGCCCACGCGCACGACGCCCAGGTTCGGGTGCAGCGTGGTGAAGGGATAGTCCGCGATGCGCGGGCGGGCGTTCGAAATCGCGCTGATCAGCGTCGACTTGCCTGCGTTCGGCATGCCGAGCAGGCCGACATCGGCCAGCACCTTGAGTTCGAGCTTGAGGCTGCGCTTCTCGCCGGGCCAGCCCGGGGTCTTCTGGCGCGGCGCGCGGTTGATGGCGCTCTTGAAGCGCATGTTTCCGAAGCCGCCGTCGCCGCCCTTGGCGATGGTGATGACCTCGCCCTCCTTCAACAGCTCGAACAGCACTTCGCCCGTTTCGGCGTCGGAGATGATCGTGCCAACCGGCATCTTGAGCGTGATGTCGTCGCCAGCGGCACCGAACATGTCGGAGCCCATGCCGTGCTCGCCGCGCTTGGCTTCGTGCCGGCGCGAGTAGCGAAAGTCGACCAGGGTGTTGAGGTTCGAGTCGGCCACCGCGAACACGTGGCCGCCACGGCCGCCGTCGCCGCCGTTGGGGCCGCCGAATTCCTTGTACTTCTCATGACGGAACGACACGCAGCCGTTGCCGCCATCGCCCGCGGCGATGTCGATGAAGGCTTCGTCGACGAACTTCATGGGATGTCCAGTTTACAAATGAAGAAGCCCCGGCAATGCGGGGCCTCGGGCAGTTCGAAGTGACTCGAGGCTTACGCCGCGGGGGTCACGTTGACCGTGTGCTTGTTGAGTGCACCCTTGTGACCGAACGACACGTGGCCGTCGACCAGGGCAAACAGCGTGTGGTCCTTGCCCACGCCGACGTTCACGCCGGGATGGAACTGGGTGCCGCGCTGGCGCACGATGATCGAGCCTGCGCTGATCAGTTCGCCGCCGAAAGCCTTCACGCCGAGCATCTTGGGCTTGGAATCGCGCCCGTTTCGCGTTGAGCCGCCGCCTT
Organism: Variovorax sp. Varisp36; assembly: GCF_047304235.1. Classification (NCBI taxonomy): domain Bacteria; kingdom Pseudomonadati; phylum Pseudomonadota; class Betaproteobacteria; order Burkholderiales; family Comamonadaceae; genus Variovorax; species Variovorax sp. Varisp36. The sequence continues at coordinate 26,948 of NZ_JBGLYU010000027.1, read as the reverse complement.
TTTTCTGTGCCATGGAATGTGCTCCTTAGCCGGCGATCGCGCCGATTTGCAGTTCGGTGAACTGCTGGCGATGGCCTTGACGTTTCTGATAGTGCTTGCGACGGCGCATCTTGAAGATGTGCACCTTGTCGTGCTTGCCGTGCGACAGTACCGTGACTGTCACCGTTGCGCCGGACACCAGGGGCGTGCCAACCTTGATTTCAGCGCCGTTTCCGACGGCCAGAACCTGGTCGATCACGATTTCCTGGCCTACGTCCGCAGCAATCTGTTCTACTTTAATTTTTTCGCCGGAAGCAACGCGATACTGCTTGCCGCCGGTTTTTATGACCGCGTACATGTAAACCTCTTAGAAATGAGTCTCCGCAGCGAATTCCGCAGAGCCCAAGATTATAGCGCGGTTTGTGCTTGCTAACCACTTCCAGCCCAACGCGCTCCCGGCAAACCTTGGCGGCTCCCTATAATTTGCGCCTTCCGCCCCTTCCCCAGCCTGGGTCGCCCTCATCCTCCGCAGCGCTCCGCGCCTCCGCTTTGCCAGTTCCCGCCGCCGACACCTCCCCCACCGCCACCGTGCTGGACCTGATTGCCGGCGACATGGTCGAAGTCGACCGTGTGATCGCCCGCCGCCTCGACACGGGCGTGCCGCTGGTCAGCCAAGTTTCAAGATACATCATCTCGGCTGGCGGCAAGCGCCTGCGGCCGGCGCTCCTGCTGCTGATGTCGGGCGCCTTGGGCTATACGGGCGAGCAGCGCTTCAATCTGGCGGCCGTCGTGGAGTTCATCCACACAGCCACCCTGCTGCACGACGACGTGGTCGATGAATCGACCCTTCGGCGCGGCCGGGCGACTGCCAACGAATCGTTCGGCAACCCGGCCAGCGTGCTGGTCGGCGACTTTCTCTATTCGCGCGCGTTCCAGATGATGTTGGATGCCAACAACATGCGCGTCATGCAGATCCTGGCTGAAGCAACCAACGTGATCGCCGAGGGCGAGGTACTCCAGCTGATGAACATGCACGACGCATCGCTGGATGAGGCCGCCTATCTGCGCGTGATCCGCTCCAAGACCGCGAAGCTGTTTGAAGCCAGCACCCGCCTGGCGGCCGTGCTGGCGGGCGCCACCGCCGAAGTGGAGGAAGCCTGCGCCACTTACGGACAGGCGCTCGGCACCGCCTTCCAGGTGATCGACGACGTACTGGACTACGCGGGCGATGCCAACGAGACAGGAAAGAACGTCGGCGACGACCTGCGCGAAGGCAAGACCACGCTGCCGCTCATCTTCGCGATGCAGCACGGAACCCCGGCGCAGAGCGAACTGGTGCGCGCCGCCATCGAAGCGGGCGACACCGCCCAGCTGGGCAAGGTCGTCGAGATCGTGCGCGAAACCGGCGCCCTTGCTGCCTCGCGCGCCGCCGCCGCCGCCGAGGCACAGCGAGCAATTCATGCATTGAAGGGCCTCCCGTCCAATTTGCATGCTTCAGGTTTGCTACAATTGGCGGCTCAGTTGCTTGAGCGACGTGCCTGAACACCTCACCTGAGTTGGCATCTAGGACGATTTCTCTTTTTTCTTGCAACCATCGGGGTGTAGCTTAGCCTGGTAGAGCGCTACGTTCGGGACGTAGAGGCCGGAGGTTCGAATCCTCTCACCCCGACCAGCCATTGGCTGGCATAAATAAATGGCCATGCCTGTTGCTGTGTAGCGATTTACAGCAAAGGACTGTTCAGCGATGATCGTGAAGCATTTTTTCACATCTTTTTCATCCGTTGAATGGCCGCAGCCGAACTTCCAGTTAAAGAAACCTCGCAGATTGCCCTCCCAGGGCTTGCACGCGCCCTGGTGTCGGCAGGCAAGCTTCCTGCCAGGGTGGCCGAGGACATCTACCAGAAGTCCCTGAGTGGCCGCACCAGCTTCATCGCGGAGCTGACCGGCTCTGGCGCCGTCTCGGCCGCCGATCTCGCCCACACCCTTTCCACCGCCTTCGGCGCCCCGCTGCTCGACCTCGACGCAATCGATCCCCAGCGCCTGCCCAAGGACCTGCTCGACCCGAAGCTGTGCCATGCGTACCGCATCGTCGTCCTCAGCAAGCGCAACAACCGTCTGATTGTTGCAACAGCCGACCCCTCGGACCAACAGGCGGCAGAGAAGATCAAGTTCGCTTCCCAGATGGGCGTCGACTGGGTCATCGCGGAATACGACAAGCTGTCGCGAATGATCGAAGCCGCCGCCGTCAGTGCAGCGGAAACGATCAACAACATCGTCGGCAGCGAGTTCGAGTTCGACGACGTCACGGCCGACACCTCGGGCGACAGCAACGAGCAGGCGGTCGCCGAAGTCGAAGACGCGCCGGTCGTGCGCTTTCTCCACAAGATGCTGCTCGACGCGATCGGCATGCGCGCATCGGACATCCATTTCGAGCCCTACGAGCACCAGTACCGCGTACGGTTCCGGATCGACGGCGAGCTGCGCGAAATCGCCAGCCCGCCCACCGTCATCAAGGACAAGCTGGCGTCGCGCATCAAGGTCATCTCGCGGCTCGACATCTCGGAGAAGCGCGTGCCGCAGGACGGCCGCATGAAGCTCAAGATCGGGCCCGATCGCGTCATCGACTTCCGCGTGAGCACTTTGCCCACGCTGTTCGGCGAGAAGATCGTCATTCGTGTCCTTGACCCCAGCAGCGCGCGCCTGGGCATCGACGCTCTGGGCTACGACGCAGACGAAAAGGAACGGCTCCTTCACGCCATCGGCCGGCCCTACGGCATGGTCCTGGTGACCGGTCCCACGGGCTCTGGCAAGACGGTGTCGCTCTACACCTGCCTGAACCTGCTGAACCAGCCGGGCGTCAACATCGCGACGGCGGAAGATCCGTCGGAAATCAACCTGCCCGGCGTCAACCAGGTCAACGTCAACGAACGGGCGGGACTGACCTTCGCGGCCGCGCTGCGCGCCTTCCTGCGGCAGGATCCGGACATCATCATGGTCGGCGAAATCCGCGACCTCGAAACCGCCGACATCTCGATCAAGGCCGCGCAAACGGGCCACCTGGTGCTCTCCACGCTGCACACCAACGACGCGCCGACGACGCTCACGCGGATGCGCAACATGGGTATCGCGCCGTTCAACATCGCATCGAGCGTGATCCTGATTACCGCGCAGCGCCTGACCCGGCGGCTGTGCACCCTCTGCCGCATGCCGGCCGACGTTCCGCGCGAAACGCTGCTCGACGCAGGGTTCAGGGAAGAAGATCTGGACGGCACCTGGAAGCCCTACCGCCCCGTCGGCTGCTCCGCCTGCAACGGCGGATACAAGGGCCGCGTGGGCATCTACCAGGTGATGCCGATCTCGGAAGCCATCCAGGAAATCATCCTGCGCGACGGCAGCGCGCTCGACATCGCTCAGCAGTCCGAAAAAGAAGGCGTGCGTTCGCTGCGCCAGTCGGGTCTGCGAAAAGTCATGCAAGGTCTCACTTCGCTGGAAGAAGTGGTGGCCTGCACCAACGAATAACGAACACACACTGAGAACCGGAGATCGAATGGCAACAGTGGCATCCACCCGCTCCCAGCCCACGCACAAGGAATTTGTCTTCGAATGGGAAGGCAAGGACCGCAACGGCAAGGCGGTGCGCGGCGAACTTCGGGCCGCCGGCGAAAACCAGGTACAGGCTGCACTGCGCCGCCAGGGCGTGCTCGCCTCCAAGATCAAGAAACGCCGCATGCGCTCCGGCAAGGCGATCAAGCCCAAGGACATCGCCATCTTCACGCGCCAGCTGGCGACCATGATGAAGGCCGGCGTGCCCTTGATGCAGTCCTTCGACATCGTCGGGCGCGGCAATGCGAACGCGAGCGTGGCCAAGCTGCTCAACGACATCCGCAGCGACGTGGAAACCGGCACCTCGCTGTCGGCCGCCTTCCGCAAGTTCCCGAAGTATTTCGACAACCTCTACTGCAACCTGGTGGAGGCCGGCGAAGCGGCCGGTATTCTGGAAGACCTGCTGGACCGCCTTGCCACGTACATGGAGAAGACCGAGGCGATCAAATCCAAGATCAAGTCGGCGTTGATGTACCCGACCTCGGTGGTGGTCGTGGCCTTTGTGGTGGTCGCGATCATCATGATCTTCGTGATTCCTGCGTTCAAGCAGGTGTTCACCTCGTTCGGGGCCGACCTTCCCGCACCAACGCTGTTCGTGATGGCCATGAGCGAATTCTTCGTCTCGTACTGGTGGCTGATCTTCGGCGGCATCGGCGGCGGCCTCTACTTCTTCATGCAGGCGTGGAAGCGCAACGAGCGCGTGCAGAAGGTCATGGACCGCCTGCTGCTTCGCATTCCGATCTTCGGCACCTTGATCGAGAAATCCTGCGTTGCACGCTGGACACGAACGCTTGCGACGATGTTCGCGGCGGGCGTCCCCCTCGTCGAAGCCCTCGACTCGGTGGGCGGCGCCTCGGGCAACAGTGTCTATGGCGACGCCACGGCGAAGATCCAGCAGGAGGTTTCCACGGGCACCAGCCTGACCTCGGCCATGACCAACGCCAACCTGTTCCCGTCGATGGTGATCCAGATGACCGCGATTGGCGAGGAATCGGGCTCCATCGACCACATGCTGGGCAAGGCCGCCGACTTCTACGAATCGGAAGTGGACGACATGGTCGCGGGCCTCTCGAGCCTGATGGAACCCATCATCATCGTGTTCCTCGGCACCATCATCGGCGGCATCGTGGTGTCGATGTACCTGCCCATCTTCAAGCTCGGCCAGGTCGTCTGATGCTCGTTTCGAGGGAGTTCGACACCGCGTTCGCCGGTGTGCTGGGGCTATTGATCGGCAGTTTCATGAACGTCGTCATCTACCGCACACCGGTGATGATGTATCGCGACTGGCTCGCCGATGCCGTTGCCAACCTCATGCCGTCGAAGGATGCGCCCTCGCTGTGGTCGCTGGCCTTCGGTCCAAAGGTGTCGCCTCCCGCGGGGCTGGAAGCGGCTGCCGACAAGGCCGCCGCAGTCCTCGAAGCGCAGCCCCCTTTCGACCTGACCCGCCCCGCATCGCGCTGCGGAAACTGCGGGCACAAGATCCGCTGGTACGAGAACATCCCCGTGCTGAGCTATCTCGTGCTGCGCGGGCGCTGCGCGTCTTGCAAGACTTCGATCAGTCCTCGCTACCCGCTGGTCGAACTGGTCACGGGCGCGCTGTTCGCGCTCTGCGCCTGGCGTTTCGGCATCACACCGGCCGGGGTGCTCTGGGCCGCATTCGGCGCCCTGCTGATCTGCCAGTTCCTGATCGATTTCGACACCCAGTTCCTGCCCGACTCGCTCAACTACCCCCTGCTCTGGCTCGGCCTGGTCGGTGCGGCCATGGGCTGGACCGGCGTGCCGCTGAGCTCTGCCGTCTGGGGTGCCGTGTTCGGCTACCTGAGCCTCTGGCTTGTGTACCATGGCTTTCGCCTGGTTACGGGCAAGGAAGGCATGGGCTATGGAGACTTCAAACTGCTCGCCGCGCTGGGCGCCTGGCTCGGCGCCGACTACCTCATCGCGATCATCCTCGTCTCTTCTCTGGTGGGCGCGGTGATCGGTGTGACGCTGCGCGTCGCCGGCAAACTGGCGCACAAGGACATTCCCATCGCCTTCGGCCCCTTCCTGGCCGGCGCGGGCCTCGTCTGCCTCGTGGCGGGCCCCGAAATCGTGAGGCAATGGATTCCGTTCGCCTTTCCCCTCGGCGCACTGATCCATTGACACACCGCATGGTGCGGCGCATCGGCCTGACGGGCGGTATCGGAAGCGGCAAGAGTACCGTCGCGGGGCTGTTGGTCGCCCAGGGGGCGGTGCTGGTGGACACCGACGCCATCGCGCGGGCCATCGCGCTCCCGGGCGGCATTGCCATGCCGGCCCTCGAAGCCGCTTTCGGCGCCGAAATCATTGCCCCCGACGGCGGCCTGGACAGGGCCGCCATGCGGCAGATCGTGTTCGCGGATGCAGGCGCCAAGGCCCGCCTCGAATCCATCCTCCACCCCTTGATCGGCGCCGAAACGCAGCGCCTGGCCGCGGCGGCCGGCGAGGACGCGGTCGTCGTGTTCGATGTTCCCCTGCTCGTTGAATCCGGCCGCTGGCGCGCCCTCGTCGACCGGGTGCTGGTGGTCGACGCCACCGAGGAAACGCAGCTGAAACGCGTCGTCGCACGCTCGGGTTGGGCACCCGAAGCGGTCAAGGCGGTGATTGCCCAGCAGGCCACGCGCCCGGCACGCCGGGCCGCCGCCGATGCGGTCATTTTCAACGAGTCCCTGACGCTGGAGGAACTCGGCCAGCAGGTTCAGGGTCTCTGGGAACGGTGGATTCGGGCAGGCACGCGATAATTTGGCGTTGACGCCGCGACGGCTACACGACGACCACGTCAAACGGCGCACGCCTCAGCGCCCCTCACGATGCTTTTCAATTCGTATTCCTTCATCTTCGTTTTCTTCCCGCTGGTCCTGATCGGCTTCTTCCTGATCGGTACGCGCAGCCCCCGGTCGGCGGCGGGTTTCCTGGCACTGGCGTCACTGTTCTTCTACGGGTGGTGGAGCGTCAAGGCACTGCCCCTCCTGCTGGGGTCGATCTGCATCAACTACTGGTTCGGGCTGCGGCTGACGCCTTCTCCGGGCCGCGAGGACAAGCATCGCAAGGCCTTGCTGATCATCGCGCTGGTGGTCAACCTCGGGGTGCTGGCCGTCTTCAAGTACGCCAACTTCTTCCTGGAAAACGTCGATGCCGGCTTGGCGGCTGCGGGCTTCTCGCAGATCGATCTGGTGCACATCGTGCTGCCGATCGGCATCTCGTTCTACACGTTCACGCAGATCGCCTTTCTGGTCGACTGCTGGCAGGGCAAGGTGCACGAGCGCAGCTTTGTCCACTACGCGCTGTTCGTGACCTATTTCCCGCACCTGATCGCGGGCCCGGTGCTGCATCACGCGCAGATGATGCCGCAGTTCAACAATCCGGCCACCTACCGGTTCAACGCGAACAACGTGGCGCTCGGACTGGGCATCTTCGTCTTCGGCCTGGCCAAGAAGATGCTGATCGCCGACCCGCTGGGGCAGTACGCCGACATGATGTTCAAGGGCGTGCACGAAGGCGTGATGCCCTCGCTGTACACGGCCTGGTTCGGTGTGCTGGCCTACACGCTGCAGATCTATTTCGACTTCTCGGGCTACTCCGACATGGCGGTGGGCCTGTCGCTGTGCGTGGGCGTGCAGCTGCCGCTCAACTTCAGGTCGCCCTACAAGTCGACCAACATGATCGAGTTCTGGCGGCGCTGGCACATCTCGCTGTCAACTTTCCTGCGCGACTATCTCTACGTGCCGCTCGGCGGCAACCGCAAGGGCCCGGCGCGGCGCTACATCAATCTCTTTCTCACGATGCTGCTGGGCGGCCTGTGGCACGGCGCGGCCTGGACCTTCGTCATCTGGGGCGCGCTGCATGGCGCGTACCTGATGGTCAACCACTTCTGGAACGCGAAGGTCCGGCGCGGCAAGACCGGAAGCACGGTGCTCGGCCGCGTGGCCGGCTGGTTCATCACCTTCCTGTGCGTCATGATCGCCTGGGTGGTGTTCCGGGCCGACAGCATGACGGCCGCCGTCGAGATCTACAAGGGCATGCTGGGCCTGCACGGCGCGCCCGTGTCGGCCTTCAGCGAATTCCGCGTACCGTTCCGCAAGCCCGAGTTCTTCCAGACCGTCTTCGCCGGCCTGGTGATCTGCCTGGCGCTGCCGCCCACCATCACGCTCGACCGCTGGATTCCCAACGTCGCGGGCCTGGCCGGACGCCCCCGCCTCCAGCGCCTGGCCACCTGGGTCACGGGCCTGGGCTGCGTCTATCTTTTTGGCCTGTGCGTGTCGAAGTTCGGCAGCTACAGCCCGTTCCTCTATTTCCAGTTCTGAAATGAATCTCCCCCAGGCTTCGCGCACTTCGTGTCGCTTCTCCTACCCCCTCGCCGGGGGCGACGCCGGTGGCCCGGCAAAGCCGGTTCCACGGCGTCCCGCGAATGGAGCATGCCCGGTTCATGCGCTGGAGACCATTCGGAGTGCAGTGGAGAGCTGAGATGGAAGACACGAAATCGGCCAGGACCTGGCTTCGCATCTTCGCCGCGGGCTACCTGGTGTGCTGCGCGCTGCTGGTCGCCAGCCTCTTCACCCCCGTTCCCTACGGCGACCTGACTCGCATCGGCCGCATCTCGGAGCGCGAATTCGGCTGGCAAGTGCCGCCGCCGCCGATTCCCGACGCCGACGTCAAGACCTGGCCAATCAACGAATCCGACATCCTGGTGATCGGCGACAGCTTCTCCGTGCGCTACGCCTGGCAGGCGTCCCTCGTGGGCGCAGGCTACAAGATGACGACCACCCACTGGGACAATCTCGGCGGCACGCTGTGCGACGACTTCCCGGGCTGGCTCGAGAAGTCGGGCTTCAAGGGCAAGGTCGTGATCGTCGAGAGCATCGAGCGCCTGCTGCAGGACCGCATCGAGAAGTCCGAGAGCTGCAAGGCGATGAAGCACGCCTTCAAGCCGACGCCGCCGCCGTTCGAGAACCCGGCCAGGCCCGCGCCCGGCTTCCAGCTCAACTGGGACGCCCAGCTGCTCAGCGGCTGGTTCACGTACCACAACACCAAGGCCATCCTGGCCTCCGACAGCTGGACCAACACGCCCGAGCGCTGGGGCCCGCTGATCGACGCGCGCGTGGTGCCCGATGGCTGCAAGCAGTTCAGCCACCGCGCCTGCGACAAACTGCTGATGACCGCCGAAGACCGCGTCAACGCGGCGCTGACAGCCGAGTCCGCGCAGTTCATGAAGCGCTTCGAGCGCACGGCCGCCCCCTACAAGGTGATGTGGATGGTCGTGCCCAACAAGACCACCGTGTATTTGCAACAAAACCATGCCGATGCATTCCGCGCCGCATTCAACCCGCAAAATATCGGGCCGGACCTGTTTGCGCTGGCCGAGCAGAACCGATTCAAGGTGAAGGATCTTTTCCCCGCCAACGAGACCCACGTTTCGACCCGGGGTTACATTCTTTTTGGGCAGCGTATGCTGGAGGCTGTGCGCGAGGTGTTCCCGCCACCGGTCGCCAAATCGCAATGAGCTCGAACCCGACGTGAAAAACCGATACGCGTGATCCTCTACGAATACCCTTTCAACGAGCGCATCCGCACGTACCTGCGGCTCGAGCACCTGTTTCGCCGCCTCGGCGAGCTGGTGCCCGCTGAATCGCCGCTGTCCCATCACTACGCCCTGGTCACGATCTTCGAGATCATGGACGTCGCCGCGCGCGCCGACCTCAAGGCCGACGTGCTGCGCGACCTCGACAAGCACAAGAACGTCTTCAACAGCTACCGGGGCAATCCGGCCATCGCCGAGGCCGTGCTCGACCAGGTCGTCGGCCAGCTCGAAGGCAACTTCACCGCCCTCAACAGCGTGGCCGGCAAGGCCGGCCAGGCGCTGACGGAGAACGAGTGGCTCATGAGCATTCGCAGCCGCGCCGGCATTCCGGGCGGCACCTGCGAGTTCGACCTGCCCGCCTACTACGCCTGGCAGCACCGCCCCGCCGCCAGCCGCCGCGCCGATCTCGAACGCTGGTCGAACACGCTCTCGCCGCTGGCCTCGTCGATCTACCTGCTGCTCAAGCTGCTGCGCGATGCCGACGTTCCCTACAAGGTGATCGCCAGCAGCGGCCAGTTCCAGCAGAACCTGCCGCAGGGCCGCAGCTTCCAGCTGCTGCGCCTGCGCATCGACCCCAAGCTCGGCCTGATCCCTGAAATCAGCGGCAACCGCCTCATGGTCTCGGTGCGCCTGATGCGCCACGACGCGGACGACCGCCTTCATCAAAGCTCGGACGACGCGCCCTTCGAGCTGACCCTCTGCGCATGACAACGCGGTTGAACAGCAAGGGCGAGCGGATCGTCCGCTGCCCCACATGCGGCGGCGACAGCATCTACGCGCCGAGCAACGCCTACAGGCCCTTCTGCAGCGCGCGCTGCAAGGGCGTCGACCTGGGCGCCTGGGCCAGCGAAGAATTCCGCATGCCGGCCGAAGCGCCACCGGACGACGAGCCTTTCGGCGACCCGAAGATCCAGTAGGCGGCCGCAGGACTACTTGCCGCCGGCGTCCTCGTCGAGCAATGCAGGGTCGACGTACGTCGCAAAGCTGCGTGCGTACCTGGGCCGGAGGTGGCCGATGTCCTTGTAGGCCGGCGAACCGTCGTCGGGCATGCTGCGAATGCACTGGCCGTCGGCGCACAGGCTCGCAAAAGGCTCGATGACCCGTGCGCCGTTGGCCTCGGCCACCTGCTTCAGCCGCGCGTTGAGCACGGCCTGGTCTTGCGGCATCGGGGCCTTGAGCTGTCCGCCGGCGGCCGTCATGCCCCCGAGCCGGCTGCCCTGGATCTGCTTGAGCGGATCGAAATCCATCCCGACCGGATTGCCGAGCACGAGGTAGACCGTCTTGTGCGCCGACAGGCGCTTCAGCACCTCGCCCAGCGACTTAAGCGACAGCTCGATGCCGTCCCCGTTGAGGAACGGGTGCACGGCCTTCCTGTCGTCCAGGAAGTAGTTCACCGTGGGCCCGGCGCCGGTGAAATAGCAGCTCCAGCAGCCCCCGATCACCACCGAATCGATGTCCGGCTTGAGCGCCAGGTCGAGCACGGCCTGGCGCCGCTCCTCGCATCCCGTGTCGGCGCTGCTGAACAGGCCGGGCACGGGCGGGCACGAGCCCTTGGTCGCAAAGTACACCGTGCGGGCCTTGCCGGGCTGCGTGCGCACCAGCTCGAGCGCGCGCGGTGCGTATTGCTCGACGTGGCTGTCGCCGATCAGCAGCACGTTGTGCCTGCCGCTGCCGGTGCGGTAGACGAACTGCCCGCCCAACGCGGTCTCCTCGAAGCCGCCGTAGTAGTTGTCTTCGCGCGTCGCGTCGGCCACCGCCTGCAGGGCCTGGCTGTCGTTGCGCGGAGGAGGCATGCCCAGGAAGACCAGCGCGCCGGCCAGCGCCAGCGCCGCGCCGCCGCCCGCCAGTCCGCGCAGCATGCCTTGCGAGAGATGAAGCTTGACGAAGCGCTCCAGGAAACGATAAGTGGCCCAGGCCAGCACCACCGCCGCCGCCACCAGCACGACGCGCACCTGCAGCGGCGGCTCCCCGCCCGCCACGATGCGCGCATACGAAAGCAGCGGCCAGTGCCAGAGGTACAGCGGATAGCTGATCAGCCCGATCCACACCATGACGCGGTTCGACAGCAGATACCGGTTGAGCACGCCGTTGGGACCGGCGGCGATGCAGCTCACCGCGCCCAGCACCGGCAGCAGCGCCCACCAGCCCGGAAACGCCTTGGTGCTGCGCGTCATGAAGAGGCCGAGCACGATCAGGCCCATGCCGACGACGGACTGCGCATGCTTCGTCCACGGACGCGGTTGCGCCGAACCATTGCTGGCGGCCTGCAGCCGCATCGCCGCCAGCAGGCCGCCGGCCATCAGCTCCCACGCACGCGACAGCGGCGAATAGAACGCCGCCGCGCGGTGCGGCTGCACGGTCAGCACGTTGACCAGGAACGAGATCACCGCCACCGCCAGCGTCACGCGCAGCATCGGCCAGCGCCTGCGCCAGGCCAGCCCCAGCAGCAGAGGCCAGAAGATGTAGAACTGCTCCTCGATGCCCAGCGACCACAGATGCAACAGCGGCTTGGTCTCGGCCGTCGCATCGAAGTAGCCCGCCTCACCCAGGAAGACGAGGTTGGCAAAGAAGGCGGCCCCGCCGGTGGTCTGCTTGCCGAGCTGCGAGAACTCGCCCGGCAGCAGCACGTACCAGCCGAAAGCCAGCGTCGCGAGCAGCACCAGCACCAGCGCAGGAAAGATGCGCCGGATGCGCCGCGCATAGAAATCGCGGTAGCTGAAATCGCCCGCGGCCAGGCTCTGCAGAAGAATGGTCGTGATCAGGAAGCCCGAGATCACGAAGAAGATGTCGACCCCGATGAAGCCGCCCGGCAGCAGGCTCGGAAAGGCGTGGTACGCCAGCACCGAGCCCACCGCGATGGCACGCAGGCCGTCGATGTCGGGGCGGTACTTGGGATGCATGGTTGGCGAAGGCCCGCTCAGCGCGACGGCTGCTGCGCGGCAGGCGCGGTGCGCACCGTGCGGTCGAAGTAGCTCGCCTCTTCCCGGGTGTAGCGCGGACGCAGGTGGTCGGCGTCCTTGTAGGCGGGCGAACCGTCGGGCATCGTGCGCAGGCACTGGTCGGCCTTGCACAGCACCGCCATCGCGTCGATGGCTTCGGCCCCGCTCGCGGCTGCGATCGCGCGCAGCCGGTCATTGAGCTGCTTCTGGTCGGCCGGCAGCGGCGCCGTCGGCGTCGAGGTCATGACCTCCATGTGCGTCAGGCGGCTGCCCTCGATCAGGCGCTTCGGCGAAAACTCCGTGCCGGCGGGGTTGTCGAGCAGCAGGTAGACCTTCTTGCGGCGCGCCAGCTCGCGCAGCGTGAACTCCATCGAAGCCAGCGAACGCTCGATGCCGTCGCCGTTCTGGAACGGGTGTACCTTGTTGCTGCTGTCGCGGAAGTAATAGTCGGTGGCGCCCTGGCCGACGAAGTAGCAGTTCCAGCAGCCGCCGATCACCACCGAGTCGACCTCGGGGCCCAGCGCATAGGCCAGCATCGCGTCGCGCCGCTCGGCGCAGCCGATGTTCTTGTCCGCGTACACGCCGGGCACGGCGGGGCAGGCGCCCTGGGTCGCAAACCAGGCCGACTTGCCTTCCATCGCCAGCGTGCGTGCGAGTTCCATCACGCGCGGCGCGTACTGCTGCACGTGGCTGTCGCCCAGGAACAGCACCCGCCTGGGCCCGCCACCGACCTTGTAGATCAGTTGCTCGCCGATCTGGTCGAGCTTGAAGCCCCCGTAGTAATCGGCGTCCAGCGTGGCGTTGGCCACGGTCTGCAGCTTGGGGCTGCTGTTGCGCGGCTCGGGCACGCCCAGGAAGATGGCGGCGCCCGCCACGGCCACCAGCACCATGCCGGCGCCCAGCGCCTTCAACGTGCCTGCACCCGGGCGATTCCTCGCGAAGCGCTCCACGAAGCGGTACGTCGCCCAGGCCAGCAGCACGCTCGCCACCAACGCGGCGGCGCGGTAGGCCGGCACCGGATGCAGCGGATCGGCTTCCACGATGCGCACGAACGCCAGCAGCGGCCAGTGCCACAGGTACAGCGGATAGCTGATGAGGCCGACCCACACCATCACGCGGTTCGACAGCAGGTATCTGTTCAGCACGCCGGCCGGCCCCGCGGCGATGCAGCTCACCGCGCCCAGCGTGGGCAGCAGCGCCCACCAGCCCGGGAACGCCTTGTTGCTGCGGATCATCACCAGCCCGAGCACGATCAGCCCGACGCCCAGCACCGATTGCACATGGCTGCGCCATGCACTCGGCGCTGGCGGCTTCAGCCGCATGCAGGCCAGGATGCCGCCGACCATCAGCTCCCAGAAGCGGGAGGCCGGCGAGTAGAACGACGCCGCCGGCAGCGGGTGCACCGTCGCCACGTTCACCACGAACGAGACCGCCGCCACCGCCAGCACCACGCGCACGATCGGCCAGCGCTTGCGCCATGCGAGCCCAAGCAGCAGTGGCCAGAAGATGTAGAACTGTTCCTCGATGCCCAGCGACCACAGGTGCAGCAGCGGCTTGGTTTCGGCGGCCGTGTCGAAGTAGCCCGATTCCCCCCAGAACACCAGGTTGGCGACGAACGCCGTGCCGCCCACGGTCTGCCTGCCCAGCTCGCCGAACTCGTCGGACAGCAGCAGGTACCAGCCGGCAAGCAGCGTTGCCAGCAACACCACGATCAGTGCCGGAAAGATCCGCCGGATACGCCGCTCGTAGAAGTCGCGGTAGGTGAAGTCGCCCGCCGCGAGGCTCTGGAGAATGATGGTCGTGATCAGGAAACCCGAGATCACGAAGAAGATGTCGACCCCGACGAAACCGCCCATCAGCGTCTTCGGGAAGGCGTGATAGACCAGCACGGAGCCCACCGCGATGGCGCGCAGCCCGTCGATGTCCGGACGGTACTTGGGGTGCATCAATCAGGAAGCCGGCGCGACAACCGGCGGCGCCACGAACGGCAGGCCACGCTCTTCGCACAGCCACTGCAGCACCGGGAAGGCACCCGGCAGCACCGGCGCCACCTCCAGCGGCAGCTGTTGCCAGGCCATCTGCTGGCCCTCGCGCATCTCGAACTCGCCGCTCCAGGCCGTGACCTTGCACCAGTGCAGGCGCACCAGCGCATGCGGGTAGTCGTGCTCCGTGACCTTCCAGACTTCGGCGCCGTCGATGGTGATGCCGAGCTCTTCATGCAGCTCGCGCCGCAATGCCTCTTCGACCGTCTCGCCCGCCTCGATCTTGCCGCCGGGAAACTCCCAGTAGCCCGCATAGGCCTTGCCTTCGGGCCGGGTCGAGAGCAGCAGTGCGTCGTCGGACAGGCGGATCAGCACGCCAACCGCGACCTCGGTGTGCTTGCGCGCTTCGGTCACGCGTTGCTCCGGCCCGCGTAGTCGCGCGCGAACTGGTAGGCCACGCGGCCGCTGCGCGAGCCGCGCTCCAGCGCCCAGACCAGCGCCTCGGGCCGCGCGGCCTCGATGGCAGCCTTGTCCACGCCGAACGACGAAAGCCACTGCGCGACGATCGCCAGGTACTCGTTCTGGCTGAAGGGATAGAAACTCACCCAGAGGCCGAAGCGCTCCGACAGGGAGATCTTTTCCTCGATCACTTCGCCCGGATGCACCTCGCCATCCTCGGTGTGGGTGTACGAGAGGTTGTCCTTCATGTACTCGGGCAGCAGGTGGCGCCGGTTGCTGGTCGCGTAGATCAGCACGTTGGGCGTCGAGGCCGCGATCGAGCCGTCGAGGATCGACTTGAGCGCCTTGTAGCCCGGCTCGCCCTCGTCGAAGCTCAGGTCGTCGCTGAACACGATGAACTTCTCGGGCCGCTGCGAGACCACCTCGACGATGTCGGGCAGGTCGGTCAGTTCGGCCTTGTCGACCTCGATCAGGCGCAGGCCCTGCGGCGCGTAGGCCTGCAGGCAGGCGCGGATCAGCGACGACTTGCCCGTGCCCCGCGCGCCCGTCAGCAGCACGTTGTTGGCCGGCTTGCCTTCGACGAACTGGCGGGTGTTGCGCTCGATCTTTTCCTTCTGGACGTCGATTTCCTTCAGGCTGTCGAGTGCCATCGCGGCCACGTGCTTCACGGGCTCGAGCACGCCGTGGCCCGAGCTGCGGCGGCGGTAGCGCCAGGCGATCGACGCGTTCCAGTCGGCGGGCGCGGCCAGGGGCTGCGGCAGGATCGACTCGATGCGGCCGATCAGCTGTTCGGCGCGCTCGAGCAGCTTCTGGAACTGCTCGTTCATCTGCGCCCGCCCGGCCGTTCGAAGGGCGTAGAGCGCCCCCTCGGGGGGCAGCGACGACACGAAGTGCGGAGCGTGGGGGTCATCAGGATCTGTAGTCGGCGTTGATCGTCACGTATTCGTGGCTGAAGTCGCAGGTCCACACGGTCTCGCTGGCATTGCCGCGGCCCAGGCCGATGCGCACAGTGATCTCGCTCTGCTTCATCACGCGCTGGCCGTCTTCCTCGCGGTACGACGGGTTGCGCCCGCCCTTGACCGCCACGTGCACATCGTCGAGGAACAGGTCGATGCCGGTCTGGTCGAGGTCGGCAATGCCCGCGTAGCCCACAGCCGCGAGGATGCGGCCCAGGTTCGGGTCGCTGGCATAGAAGGCCGTCTTGACCAGCGGCGAATGCGCCACCGCGTACGCCACCTGCCTGCACTCGGCAGCGTCCCTGCCGCCGTCGACCTGGATGGTGATGAACTTGGTCGCGCCTTCGCCGTCGCGCACGATGGCCTGCGCCAGCTGGCGCGCCACATTCTGCATCGCGGCCACCAGCGCTTGGCCATCGGCCGAGTCGAGCGAGGTGATGGGGGCGTGCGCCGCCTTCTGCGTGGCGATGACCACGAACGAGTCGTTGGTCGAGGTGTCGCCGTCGATGGTCACGCGGTTGAACGAAGCGTCGGCCAACAGCTTGGCCAGCGGCTGGATCAGCGAGGGATCGATCTTCGCGTCGGTCGCCATGAAGCCCAGCATGGTCGCCATGTTCGGGCGGATCATGCCGGCACCCTTGCTGATGCCGGTGATGGCGACCGTGGCACCGCCGATCTGCACCTGCTGGCTGAAGGCCTTGGGGATCGTGTCGGTGGTCATGATGCCCTCGGCCGCGCGCGCCCAGTGGTTCGCATCGGCATCGGCCAGTGCGGCCGGCAGGCCCGCCTCGATGCGGTCGACGGGCAGCGGCTCCATGATCACGCCGGTGGAAAACGGCAGGATCTGCTCGGGCGCGATCTCCAGCTTGCGCGCGAGCGCAATGCAGGTGGAGCGCGTGCGCATCAGGCCGTCTTCGCCCGTGCCGGCGTTCGCATTGCCGGTGTTGATCACCATCGCACGGATGCCGTAGTTCGCGGCCAGGTGGTCGCGGCAGACCTGCACCGGCGCGGCGCAGAAACGGTTCTGGGTGAACACCCCGCCGACCGCCGAGCCTTCGTCGATCAGCACGACCGTCAGGTCCTTGCGGTTGGCCTTTCGTACGCCTGCTTCGGCCACGCCGATGCGGACGCCGGGCACCGCGAACAAGGCGGCAGGATCGGGAGCGGACAGGTTCACTGGCATGGCGATTTCTCTAACGAATGGGTTGCGGGGTCAGCTGAGCTTGCCGTGGCACTGCTTGTACTTCTTGCCACTGCCGCAGGGGCACGGATCGTTGCGGCCGACGCGCGCGAAAGCCGCGGCCTCCGCGCTGAGCGCGCCCAGGCCGGCAGCCGCGATGCGGCGCTGGTTTTCCTCGTCGACGCGGATCTCG
Organism: Variovorax sp. Varisp36; assembly: GCF_047304235.1. Taxonomy (NCBI): domain Bacteria; kingdom Pseudomonadati; phylum Pseudomonadota; class Betaproteobacteria; order Burkholderiales; family Comamonadaceae; genus Variovorax; species Variovorax sp. Varisp36. The sequence continues at coordinate 10,064 of NZ_JBGLYU010000027.1, read as the reverse complement.
ACCTCGCCCGTCTCGGTCGGTGCCGAGTAGGTGATGTTCGAGACGTTCTCGCCACGGTTTTCCATCGCTTCCGCGGCTTCCTCGAGCTGCTCGCCCGACTGCACGCGCACTGTCATCAGCTGGCGCGTGACTTCGTTCTTCACCGAGTCGAGCAGCTGGCCGAAGAGCTCGAAGGCTTCGCGCTTGTATTCCTGCTTGGGCTGCTTCTGCGCATAGCCGCGCAGGTGGATGCCCTGGCGCAGGTAGTCGAGCGAGGCCAGGTGTTCGCGCCAGTGGGTGTCGATGCTCTGCAGCAGCACCATGCGCTCGAACTGGGTGAAGTTCTCCTGGCCGATCAATGCGACCTTGGCGTCGAAGGTTTCGTTGGCGTTCTTGAGCACCTTCTCGACGATGTCATCGTCGGCGATGGCGTCCGAGGCTTCGACTTCCTTCTTGAGCGGCATGTCGATGCCCCACTCGTTGAACAGGCTCTTCTCGAGCCCGTCCAGGTCCCACTGCTCTTCGACCGATTCGCTGGGCACGTACTGGCGCACGAGGTCGGTGAAGCAGCCTTCGCGCAGCGCCGCGATCTGCGCCGTGAGGTCGCCCGCATCGAGGATGTCGTTGCGCTGCTGGTAGATCACCTTGCGCTGGTCGTTCGACACGTCGTCGTATTCGAGCAGCTGCTTGCGGATGTCGAAGTTGCGCGCCTCGACCTTGCGCTGCGCGCTCTCGATGCTGCGCGTGACGATGCCGGCCTCGATGGCTTCGCCGTCGGGCATCTTCAGGCGGTCCATGATCGCCTTCACGCGGTCGCCCGCGAAGATGCGCATCAGCGGATCGTCCAGGCTCAGGTAGAAGCGCGAGGAGCCCGGGTCGCCCTGGCGGCCCGAACGGCCGCGCAGCTGGTTGTCGATGCGGCGCGATTCATGGCGTTCGGTCGCGATGATGCGCAGGCCGCCGAGCGACTTGACGAACTCGTGGTCCTTGGTCCACTCGGCACGCACGTGCTCGATGTCGGCCTGCTTGGTGGCTTCATCGCGGCCTTCGTCGTTCTCGATCGCCTCGATCATCTTCTCGATGTTGCCGCCCAGCACGATGTCGGTGCCGCGGCCGGCCATGTTGGTCGCGATGGTGATCATCTTCGTGCGGCCGGCCTGCGCCACGATGTCGGCTTCGCGCGCATGCTGCTTGGCATTCAGCACCTGGTGCGGCAGGCCCACCTGCGTGAGCAGGCCGTCGATGATTTCCGAGTTTTCGATGGACGAGGTGCCCACCAGCACCGGCTGGCCGCGCTCGTAGCACTCGCGGATGTCCTGGATGGCCGCCTCGTACTTCTCGCGCGTCGTCTTGTAGACGCGGTCGAGCTGGTCTTCGCGCTTGCTGACGCGGTTGGGCGGGATGATGACGGTCTCGAGGCCGTAGATCTCCTGGAACTCGTAGGCTTCGGTGTCGGCCGTGCCGGTCATGCCGGCCAGCTTGCCGTACAGGCGGAAGTAGTTCTGGAAGGTAATGGAAGCCAGCGTCTGGTTCTCGGCCTGGATCTCCACGCCTTCCTTGGCTTCCACGGCCTGGTGCAGGCCGTCGCTCCAGCGGCGGCCCGTCATCAGGCGGCCGGTGAATTCGTCGACGATGACCACCTCGCCCTGCTGCACCACGTAGTGCTGGTCGCGGTGGTACAGGTGGCGTGCACGCAGCGCCGCATTCAGGTGATGCATCAGCGTGATGTTGGCCGGGTCGTAGAGCGATGCGCCCTCGGGAATCAGCTTCAGCTCGCCCAGGATGCGCTCGGCATTCTCGTGGCCGTCTTCGGTCAGGAACACCTGGTGCGTCTTCTCGTCGACCGTGAAGTCGCCGGGCACCGTGACGCCCTCGCCCGTGCGCGGATCGGCTTCGCCTTCCTGCTTGGTGAGCAGCGGCACCACCTTGTTGATGGCAAGGTAAAGGTCGGTGTGGTCTTCGGCCTGGCCGCTGATGATCAGCGGCGTGCGGGCCTCGTCGATCAGGATCGAGTCCACTTCGTCGACGATCGCATAGTTCAGCCCGCGCTGGACCCGGTCGCCGGGCTCGTAGACCATGTTGTCGCGCAGGTAGTCGAAGCCGTATTCGTTGTTCGTGCCGTACGTGATGTCGCTGCGGTAGGCCTCCTGCTTTTCCTCGCGCGGCATCTGCGGCAGGTTGATGCCCACCGAGAGGCCGAGGAAGTTGTAGAGGCGGCCCATCCAGGTCGCGTCGCGGTTGGCCAGGTAGTCGTTCACCGTGACCACGTGCACGCCCTGGCCCGACAGCGCATTCAGGTACACCGGCAGCGTGGCGGTCAGCGTCTTGCCTTCGCCGGTACGCATTTCGGAGATCTTGCCGTTGTGCAGCGCCATGCCGCCGAGCAGCTGGACGTCGAAGTGGCGCATCTTCATGACGCGCTTGGAGCCTTCGCGCACGGTGGCGAAGGCTTCCGGCAGCAGGTCGTCGAGCGTTTCGCCCTTGGCGATGCGGTCCTTGAACTCCTGTGTCTTGGCGCGCAGCGCATCGTCGCTGAGCTTCTCGAACTCGGGTTCGAGCGCATTGATGCGTTCCACCGTCTTGCGATACTGCTTGAGGAGCCGGTCGTTGCGACTGCCGAAGATCTGGGTCAGGAAGTTGGTTGCCATTGGGTGGAGATGGGCGGGCGCCTGATACGGCAGGCACTGCGACCGGATTCCCTAAGATATGGTGAAAGCAGTTGGGCGCGCCCGCTTCAAAATCAAGCTTGAAAGCAAGCGGCCTTTTTCCGGCGCGAACGCCGGCAAACCGGGCATTTTAGCTGTCTTGTTTCTAACCCCTGGATTACCCATGTATCGCCGCACGCCCCCTCCCATCTCGCTGCAGGACGCAGCGGAAGGCTCGCCCACCCTGGGCAGCCTGATGGCGCGCGCACGCGACGCTGCGGAGCGGCTCAAGGCCGTCGAGGGATTGATCCCGCCGGCCATGCGCAGCGCCATCCAGGCCGGACCCGCAGAGGGCGACGTCTGGTGCCTGCTGGTCAAGGGCAGCGCCGCGGCCGCCAAGCTGCGCCAGCTGTCGCCGATGCTGGTGACGCGGCTCAAGAACCGGGGATGGGACGTGGCGACCATCCGGATCAAGGTTCACACCGGACGCTGACAGCCCGCCAATGCCCGGAGTTTGATGTTTTGTCTGGAAGTAGATAATATTTCCAAATGACATCCGCGATCGCGCCTTCCAATGCCCAGCTCCTGCTGCTCGACAAGCACCAGGTCGACACCCTCCTCTCCCCCGACGACGTGCTGCAGGCCGTGCGCGAGGCCTTCGTGCTGCACAGCGAACGCGAGGGCCGCGTCTTTCCGGTCGTGCGCGAGCCGCTGCGCACGGGTGGGGTGTTCGGCATCAAGTCCGGCGACGTGCAGGCCCAGGACCTGCTCGGCTTCAAGGCCGCCGGCTTCTGGCCGGACAACCGGCAGCGCGGCGGCGAGCCGCACCAGGCGACGATCCTGCTGATCGACCCCGCGACAGGCCGGCCGCTGTGCGTCATCGACGGCAACACGGTGACGACCGTGCGCACCGGTGCGGCAGGCGGGCTCGGCCTGCAGCAGCTCGCACGTGCCGACAGCACGCGGCTGTGCCTCTTCGGTACCGGCGTACAGGCGCGCATCCAGCTCGACTTCGCGCTGCGGCTGATGCCCTCGCTGCGCGAGGTTCTTTATGTGAGCGCAAACGGCCAGCGCAATGCGGCGTTCGAGGCGCATTTCGCCGGCCGCTGCAACATCGCGCCGGCCACCGACCGCAACGCTGCAGTCGCCCGGAGCGACATCGTGATCACCGCCACCCCGGGCGGCGGCGGCGCGCTCTTCGATCTCGAAGCCGTTCGGCCCGGCACGCACCTGAACTGCGTCGGCGCGGACACCCGGGGCAAGCGCGAACTTCCCGACGGCCTGCTGCCGCGCGTGCGGCTGTTCGTCGACGACCGGACGCAGGCGCAGCAGATCGGCGAAACCCAATGGGCGCCCGACACGGCATGCATCGAACTGGGCGACCTGCTGAGCGGCAAGACGCCCTTCGAGCGAGCCGTCGCCGACATCACCGTCTTCGACATGACCGGCCTCGCGCTGCAGGACCTGACCGTCGCTCGCCTGCTGCATGCGCGCGCCGACGAAACGGGAACGGGCACACGCATCGCGTGGCCCTGGTAGTGCTGGCTACACGGCGACGGCGGCGCCGAACAGCTCGGTCATGAACTGCGTCGATTTCAGGCCAGTGCCTGTCAGCAACGCGACCGTCGTCTCGCTGGCCTTGATGTCGCCGCGCTGCGCCAGCACCTCGATGGCCGCCGCTGCCGAGGCGGACGTCGGCTCCGCGTAGAGCCCGCTCGCTGCCAGCCGGCGCACCGCCGCCGCGATCTGCTCCTCGGTCAGCGCCACCGTCTTGCCATCCGTCTCGCGCAGCGCCTGCAGGATTTCCTGCAGGCGCACGGGCCGCCTGATCGCCGTGCCTTCGGCAATCGTCGGCCGCACGATGCGCTCCACCAGGGTCTCGGCACCCGCCATGAAGCTCGCATCGATCGGCGAGCAGTTCAGCGGCTGCGCCACGAAGATGCGGGGCAGCTTCGCGATCTGCCCCGCCGCCAGCAGTTCCTTGAAGCCGATCCAGCAGCCGAGCACATTGCTGCCCGCGCCGGTCGGAATCACGACGTTGTCGGGCGCGGTGAAGCCCAGGTCTTCCCACAGCTCGTAGGCCAGCGTCTTCGTACCCTGCAGGAAGAACGGATGCCAGTTGTGGCTCGCGTAGAAGATCGATTCCGACTGGCGCACCGCCTCGTATTCGGACTCTTCGCGCCGCCCCGGCACCAGCTGTACCTCCGCGCCGAAGGCCCGGATCTGCGCCACCTTCGGCGCGGGCGTGTAGCTCGGCGCGAGCACCTTCACGCGCATGCCCGCCGCCGCGCCGGCCGCCGCAATCGCCGCGCCGCCATTGCCGGAGCTGTCTTCCAGCACCGCATCGACGCCGATCTGCCGCAGGAAAGACATCATCACCGCCGCGCCTCGGTCCTTGAAGCTGCAGGTCGGATTGAACCACTCGAGCTTGAAGTAGGGCTCGAAGCCGCCCCACCGCTTCTGCACCAGCGGCGTGCAGCCTTCGCCCATGCTCGCGGGCTGCTCGATCGCCACGGGCAGCGCCGCGCGGTAGCGCCACAGCGAGCGGACGCGCGAATCGATGTCGTCGCGCCCGATGCCGGGCAGCGGCGTGACCATCATCGGGTGGCCGTCGTCGGAGCGCCATCGGCGTTCGGACAGGTCGTAGTGCCTGCCGGTGCGGGGATCGACATAGCGTGCGCGTTCTCTCGCGGTCATTCGCGGGCTCCAGTACAAAATTAGATAATACATCCAACACTGTACTTTTTGTATTAATTGGATTGTCCGTCCAGAGCTGGATACATTCCACGGCATGAAGAAGAAGCCGAACAAGCAGCTCCTGGACATGCTGCGCAACATGGCCGAAGGCCTGGGCCAGACCTTTGCGCCCTTCTGCGAAGTGGTGGTGCACGACCTGAGCAACCCGAAGAACGCGATCTACGCCATCGAGAACAGCCTGAGCGGCCGCGAGGTCGGCCAGCCGGTCACCGAGCTGGGCCTCGCTCGCATCCGCGACCCGGAGTTTCCGGCGGTGATCGCGAACTACGCCAACACCTTTCCCGACGGGCGCAAGGTCAAGAGCACGTCCATCGGCATCAAGGACGACAGCGGCGAATACGTGGCCGCGCTGTGCCTCAACGTCGACCTCACGCTGTTCCAGAGCTTCCAAGGCGCGATCTCGCAGTTCACGAAGATCGACGACAAGGATGTGCACGAGCACCTCGAGAGCGGCGGCAACCACTCGGACCGCATCCACGCGCGCATCGACGAGTTCGCGGCGTCGCGCGCGACCACGTCGCGCTCGCTGAAGCCCGCCGACCGCAAGCAGCTGGTGCAGGAACTGAAGAAGGCCGGCATGCTGGAGGTCCGCCGGGGCGCCGAGATTGCCGCGGCGCACATGGGCGTGTCGCGCGCCACGGTCTACAGCGACGCGAAGTAAGGGGCTCGCCTTCTACTGCGGCTGCAGGCCGAAGGCTAGACAGGACGGTCGGGCCAGCTCGGATCGCCGGCCGCGCTGGCGGTCAGCATCAGCACCACATGCGCGTCGGCCGCGACGGCGTTGCTCTCGCGCAGCTGCCGCAGGGCGGCCAGGCCGCCGGCCGCGCACAGCTCGGCGCTGATGCCGGACGCCGAGAGCAGCCGGCGCGCGGCGCGCGCTTCGTTGTCGCCCACGACCACCGCGCCGCCGCCCGTCGCGGCGGCGGCCTGCCATTGCAGGTAGGTGACGGTGGCTCCGGCGGTGGAGAACTGCGCGGTGTGGCCCGGGTAGCTGTCGTTGAGGGGGCCGCCCGCGAGCACGCGCGCCAGGCGCGGGAACGGCTCCACGAGCCAGAGCTTCGGCAGGCGTGCGATGCGCCCCGCGGCCAGCAGGTCGCGAAAGCCCGCGTAGATGCCCCAGGCCAGGTCGCCGCGCGCGGTGGGAATCACGATGTGGTCCGGTAACCCGCCATCGGCCACGCATTCGAGCGCGATCGGCTTGTAGCCTTCGATTGCCAGCGGCGCGCTGCCCAGCGCGGGCAGGCGGTAGTTGGTCAGCGCAAAGTAGCCGGGGTGCTGCGCACGCTCGCGCACGAAGGCCCAGCGGCCCGCGTTGTCGGCGAACACATAGCGCCGCGCGCCGAGTGCATCGAGCTGCCGCGCACAGGTGGCCGGCATGCCTTCGTAGGTGGCCACTTCGCAGCCCAGGCCCGCGGCCCATGCATAGTGCGCCGCCGACACGGCCGCGTTGCCCGACGAGGCCAGCACCAGCGTGTGGGCGTCGAAATCGAGCGCCTGCGCCACGCCCACCGCGGTCATGCGGTCCTTGTGCGAGCCGGTGGGATTGCAAGACTCGTCCTTGATGGCCAGCCGACCCACGTCGAACTGCCGCGCCAGCTCGGGCACGTCCTGCAGCGGCGTCTGCCCTTCGCCCAGCGCGAAACCGGAGGTGTAGGGCATGGGCATCGCTTCGGCACTGCCGGACAGGTAGCTGGCGCGCAGCGCGACGTGAAGGCCTCCGCGCCTGCACGGGGGACATCCGTCGTGCGCCAGCGCGAGGGGGAAGAGCGCATCGCACCGCAGGCACTGCAGGCCGCGCAGGTTCGGGTTGCGCACGGGCCTGGGTGTCCGATTGCGTGCCGCCATGCCCAAGGGGTTGCCCGAAGGATGAGCCGCGGAATCGAGGGGAGGAGCAGCGAACTTGAAGTCCAGCACGGGCGATGTCGTCACGGGATCAGGCATGGGAGGTTGTCACCAAATCTTTTGCAGTCGGAATCAAAAATTGCGCAGGGCCGGATACTCGATCGACAACCAGGCCCATCGATGGGATTCGCGGAAATCGGATACAGCGCCTCCTGCGGCAGGCTCACTTCCAGGTGAATTCGTGGTTCAGCCCGATCGCGAAGCCGCGCACGCCCTGCGGCCCGGTGCGCGACGCGCTCACGTCCACGCTGATCAGCGGCGTGAGGCTGAAACGCCCGCCGATGCGCGAAGTCCAGACGCCCGCCGCACGGTTGCGTTCTGCGATGAGCGACACGGTGTCGTTCAGCGCCCATTCGACGCCCACGCCGCCGCGCGGCGTGCGAAGGCCGGTGCCCAGCGCCCAGTCGGCACCGAAGTTGACATGCACCTGCAGGCTGCTGGCCGGGCGCCACGTCATCGGCACGACGAACTGCCCACCCATGCGGCCGCCGCGCCGCAGGTCCGAGACGATGCCGGCCGACACGGCGGCGCTGAATGGCGCATCCGCCGCCTGCCCGTAGAAGTTCCATTTGACCTGCGGCCCGCCGGTGACCGAGTGCACGCCCTGCATCGAGGTGCGGTCGAAGTTCAGGCCCAGCTCGATGGGACCCACCCGGCAGGCGGGCCCGAGGTGGAACCCCGTGACCGGCTCCGTGCCCGTGCGGCTCCACCAGGTCTCGTACTGGCATTGGCCCGGGTCGAGCGTGCTGGCGTCGTCCACGTCGAAATGGCCGGCGGCTCGTGCGCCAGGACTCGCGCCCAGGCTCACGAACAGGCAGGAAGCAGCAAGCATCCAGCCGCGGCATGTCGGTCGGGTTGTTGTCCTGTTGTGCCTGTTGTTCTTCATCGCGCGCGTCCGGTGGACCTTGAACCATTCTAGGGACGCTGCAAGCAGGCGCCATGACACGGCGCGGGGAACCGGCGGCCATCGAACCTCAGATCTCGAACTGCGGCTGCAGCTCGCGGATGCGCTTGATGGCCACGCCGGCCGCGGCTGTGCGCGTCTCCACGCCGAGCTTCACGTACACCCGCTCGAGGTGCTTCTTGGCGGTGGCCGGGCTGCTGCCGAGGATCTCGCCGATGTCCTTGTTGGTCTTGCCCTTGACCACCCAGTACAGCACCTCGGCCTCGCGCGCCGTGAGCTTCAGGCTCAGGCTCATGGCCTCGATCACGCCGGTGTCGGACACCTCGCGCATGACGATCATCCACTCGTCGCCGTCGTCGTCGCTGCTGGTCTGCTGGTGCAGGCGCAGCGTGAGGCTGCTGGCGCCCTGCACGATGGACAGCGCCGGCGGCTCGATGCCGCGCTGGCGCGCGTCGGGCGTGTGGCTGCGCAGCCATTCGAGCACCGCGGGCGGTGTCTCGGGCGCGCGCGTGTCGCAGTAGCGCTGCAGCAGGTCGCGCGCGAGGGCCGTCTGCCAGATCAGCCGGCCTTCGGGCAGGCGCACGGTGATGCTCGCGTAGCCGAAGGCATCGAGCGCGTTGCGCGCCTGCCCGGCCTGCCGCGCGTCCTGCCGCGCGCGGCGCGCGCCCTGCAGGTGCACGTTCATGCGCGCGAGCACTTCCTTCGGCTTGATGGGCTTGGTGACGTAGTCGACGCCCCCGGCTTCCAGCGCGGCCACGAGGTGCTCGGTCTCGGTGAGCCCGGTCATGAACACGATGGGAATGTGCGACGTGGCCGCATCGGCCTTGAGCCGGCGCGCCACCTCGAAGCCGTCGATGCCCGGCATCATCGCGTCGAGCAGCACGATGTCGGGCCGCGCCTGGGCGGCGCGCTGCAGCGCCTGTTCGCCGTTGGTGGCGATGAGCACGGTATAGCCCGATTCGTCGAGCGCGTCGTGCAGCACGGCGAGGTTGTCGGGCACGTCGTCGACGATCAGCACGAGATCGCTGTTGGCGCCCTGCTGCTCGCGCAGCGTCCTGGCGAGCGGCGATGTTTCCGCGGCGGGAGGTGGCGCCTGTGTCATGCGGCGCTTTCGACGGCGTCGGCGAGCGCACGGCTCATGGCTTCGAACTGGAACTGGCGCGCCAGCGTGCGCTGGGCCTCAGTCCATGCACTGCATTCGGGCTGCGCCGCGTCGATGGCGTCGAGCTGGTTCATGATGCCGCGGAAGTAGCCCAGCCCCACTGCCTCCTCGAGCACGCGCAGGCGCTCCAGCGAAGGTGGCAGCAGCGGGCGCGCAACTGCAACCGGCGCAGGCCCGGCGGCGGTGTCGGTCCATTGCAGCCCGAGCCGGCGTTCGAGCCAGTCGAGCAGCTCCGAGTGGCGCACGGGCTTCACGAAGAAGTCTTCGGGCGCAATGCCCACGTCGTTGTCGAGCCCCTTGTCGAAGGCGTTGGCCGAGACGATGGCCACCGAGGCCTCGGTCAGCCCCAGCTTGCGCGCGCGGCGAATCGTCTCCCAGCCGTCGATGCCAGGCATCGCGAGGTCGACGAACATCGCGTCGGGCCGGTAGCCGGCGGCGATGAGGTCCAGCGCATCGTGCCCGCTGGCCGCGCTGCGCAGTTCGAAGCCCAGCGGCGCGAGCACATGCCCCAGAAGGTCGCGGTCGGCCTCCTCGTTGTCGACCACCAGCAGGCGGCGGCGCGGGCCTTCGTAGCCGCGCCGCCCGCGCTGCACCGGCAGCGGGCGGGCGGGGGCGGGCCAGGGGGGGGGGCCGCCCGGGCGGGGCACGGGCCCCCCGCACACCCCGCCCCCCCCCCGCCGGGGGGGGGCCGGGAAAAAGCCCCCCCGCAGGGGGG
>NZ_JBGLYU010000026.1:0-84915 GCF_047304235.1 Variovorax sp. Varisp36 | reverse complement strand
GGGGGCCGGGGGGGGGGGGGCGGGTGGCGCGCCCCCCCCGCGCCCCGCGGCGGCGGGGGCGGGGGGGCGCTGGGGGGGGGGGGGCGCCGCCGCCGCCGGGCAGGTTGCCCACGTCGATCACGATGCCGTCGGCATTGGTCAGGATGGCGAAATAGCGGGTGTCGGCGATGGCGCGCGAAAGCCGGTCGATCACCGGCCGGGCCGCGGAAACCAGCGCCCGGTTGTGTTCAGCGACATCGCAGCCGACAGCCCGGCTCACCGGATCGAAGCTGACCCTCTGCTGCGGCCGGCGGCCGGCCTCGATGCAGCGCTGCCAGGAACGGGTGATCCACGAATCGACGCACGCGGCACCGCGCGCACGGGGCGGCGACTCGCCCTCGATCAGTTCGCGGCGGGCTTGGGCAATGGCCAGGGAACGCTCAGGAGGTGGCGAAACGACAGTGGCGGGCATCGTGGTTTTTCGCGCGTGTGGGGCGGCTTTTCCCGGCTCGCCGGGCGGCAAGCTGTTTCATTTTGAGAATTTCGTTCGCTCTGTGCAAGAGTCGAGGGTTTTGCCTAGGATAGTGCGAAAGGTGGGCATCCAAGATGCTTTTTGCTGAACCAGCCATCACCTTTCACGGAGACAGCCAAATGCAGGTCGCTTTCAAGATCAACGGCCGTCAGGTCACGGTCGACGCTCCTCCCAATACTTTCCTCGTCCACGCCATCCGAGAGCACCTCCACCTCACCGGAACCCACGTCGGCTGCGACACCGCCCAGTGCGGCGCCTGCACCGTCCACGTCAACGGCAGGGCAGTCAAGTCGTGCAACATCCTGGTCGCGCAGGCGACGGGCGCGGACATCACCACCATCGAGGGCATCGCCGAGGCCGACGGCACCATGCACCCGATGCAGGCTGCATTCAAGGAGTGCCACGGCCTGCAGTGCGGCTTCTGCACCCCGGGCATGGTCATGAGCGCCATCGACCTTTGCACCCACCATCCCAAGTCGAGCGAGTCGGAAATCCGGGAGCTGCTCGAGGGTAACCTGTGCCGCTGCACCGGCTACCAGAACATCGTGAAGGCCGTGAAGATGGGCGGCGAGGCCATGGCCTCGGGTACGCCGGTCAAGACAACCGTCACGGCGTGAAAGGAGCAACATCATGGGTGCTTCCGACTTCTCGAACCTGCCGCACATCGGCGAGGCCCTGCGGCGCAAGGAAGACTATCGTTTCCTGACCGGCGCCGGCAACTACACGGACGACATCACGCTGGCCAACCAGAGCCATGCGGTCTTCGTGCGCTCGCCGCACGCCCATGCCGCCATCAAGTCGATCGACATCGCCGAGGCGCTGAAGATGCCTGGCGTGGTCGGCATCTTCAGCGGCAAGGACATCGAAGGAAAGATGGGCGGCCTGCCCTGCGGCTGGCTCATCAACAACCCCGACGGCACCCCCATGAAGGAGCCGATGCACCCGATCCTCGCGATCAAGAAGGTGCGCTACGTCGGCGACCACGTCGCGATGGTGGTGGCCGAGACGGTCGAGCAGGCCAGGAACGCCGCCGAGGCGGTGGTGGTCGACTACGAGGTGCTCCCCGCGCTCGTGAGCGTGGCCGATGCGGCGAAGAAGGCGAGCGGCGTCACGCTGCACGACGAGGCGCCCGACAACCAGTGCTACAAGTGGGCGCTCGGTGACAAGGCGGCGGTCGACGCGGTGTTTGCCAGCGCCGCGCACGTCACCAAGCTCGACCTGGTCAACAACCGGCTGATTCCGAACCCGATCGAGCCGCGCGTGGCCATCGGCAGCTACAGCCGCGGTACCGACGACTACACGCTGTATGTGTCGAACCAGAATCCGCACGTCGAACGCCTGCTGATGACGGCCTTCGTGCTGGGCCTGCCCGAGCACAAGGTGCGCGTGATCGCGCCCGATGTGGGGGGCGGCTTCGGCTCCAAGATCTTCCTGTATGCCGAAGACGTGTGCCTCACCTGGGCCGCCAAGCAGCTCAACCGCAACATCAAGTGGACGGCGGAACGCTCCGAGTGCTTCCTCTCGGACGCGCACGGCCGCGACCACGTGAGCCACGCCGAGATGGCGATGGACAAGGACGGAAAGTTCCTCGCGCTGCGCGTGCACACCGACGCCAACCTCGGCGCCTACCTGTCGACCTTCTCGACCGCGGTGCCGACCATCCTCTACGCCACGCTGCTGGCGGGCCAGTACACCACGCCGCAGATCTACGTCGAGGTGGATGCCTGGTTCACCAACACCGCGCCGGTCGACGCGTACCGCGGCGCGGGGCGGCCCGAGGCCACCTATCTGCTGGAGCGGCTGGTGTCGCGCTGCGCCTGGGAAATGAACCTGGGGCAGGACGAGATCCGCAAGCTCAACTTCATCAGCACCTTTCCCTACCAGACGCCGGTCGCGCTGCAGTACGACACGGGCGACTTCCACGCCTGCATGGACAAGGCCCGCGTGCTGGCCGAGGTTGACGGCTTCGCCGCGCGCAAGTCGGCCAGCGAGGCCGCAGGCAAGCTGCGCGGCATCGGCTACTCGAGCTACATCGAGGCCTGCGGCATCGCGCCGTCGAACATCGCCGGCGCGCTCGGCGCGCGCGCCGGCCTGTTCGAATGCGGCGAGATCCGCGTGCACCCGACCGGCAGCGTGACGGTGTTCACCGGCTCGCACAGCCATGGCCAGGGGCATGAGACCACCTTCGCGCAGGTCGTGGCGGCGCGGCTGGGCATTCCGGTCGAGAACGTCGACGTGGTGCACGGCGACACCGGCCGCGTGCCCTTCGGCATGGGCACCTACGGCTCGCGTTCCATCTCGGTGGGCGGCGCGGCCATCATGAAGGCGCTCGACAAGATCGAGACCAAGGCCAAGAAGATTGCCGCGCACCTGATGGAGGCAAGCGACGCCGACATCGAGTTCGCCAATGGCGAGTTCACGGTCAAGGGCACCGATAAGAAGATCCCGTTCGGCCAGGTGGCGCTCACGGCCTACGTGCCGCACAACTACCCGCTCGACAAGCTGGAGCCCGGCCTGAACGAAACCGCCTTCTACGACCCGACCAACTTCACCTTCCCGGGCGGCACCTATATCTGCGAGGTCGAGGTCGACAAGCAGACCGGCGAGGTCAAGGTCGACCGCTTCACGGCGGTGGACGACTTCGGCACCATCATCAACCCGATGATCGTCGAGGGCCAGGTACACGGCGGGCTGGTGCAGGGCATCGGCCAGGCGCTGCTGGAGAACTGCGTCTACGACAACGAGACCGGCCAGCTGCTCACCGGCAGCTTCATGGACTACGCCATGCCGCGCGCAGGCGACTTTCCGCAGTTCAAGCTCGACACCGTGTGCACCCCGTGCACGCACAACCCGCTGGGCACCAAGGGCTGCGGCGAGGCGGGAGCCATCGGCTCGCCGCCGGCCGTGATCAATGCCGTGCTCGACGCGCTGGCGCCGCTGGGCGTCAAGGACTTCGACATGCCCGCCTCGCCCAGCCGCGTCTGGGAAGCGATGCAGGCCGCAGCCACACACTAAAACAAGAAGGAACCACACCATGTACGCCTTCACACTCGAACGGCCCACTTCCGTGGCCGACGCGGCCAAACTCGTTGCCGCAGGCGCCAAGCCGCTGGCGGGCGGCCAGACCCTGCTGGCTTCGATGAAGCTGCGGCTCTCGGCCCCCGATCAGCTGGTGGACCTGAGCGGCATCAAGGAACTCACCGGCATCGCGAAAAACGGCAATGCCATCACCATCGGTGCCATGTCGCGCCATCTCGACGTGGCGAACAACGCCGACGTGAAGGCCGCCTTCCCGGCGCTGGCCGACCTGGCCGCGCGCATCGGCGACCGGCAAGTGCGCGCGATGGGCACCATCGGCGGCTCCGTGGCCAACAACGACCCTGCCGCCTGCTATCCCAGCGCGGTGCTGGGCTCCGGCGCGACGGTCATCACCTCGAAGCGCGAGATCGCGGCGGACGATTTCTTCCTGGGCCTGTTCACCACGGCACTCGAAGAGGACGAACTGATCACCGCGATCCGCTTTCCCATTCCGAAGCGCGCCGTCTACGAAAAGCTGCGCCAGAAGGCGTCGAACTTCCCGCTGGTCGGCGTGTTCCTTGCGCAATACGACAGCGGCGTGCGCGTGGCGATCACCGGCGCGGGCAACGGCGTGTTCCGCCATGCGGGGCTCGAGGATGCGCTCAACAAGAGCTTCACGGCGGCCGCTGCCGCAGCCGTGAAGATCGACGCGAGCGACCTGAACAGCGACCTGCATGCTTCGGCCGCGTATCGCGCGAACCTGATCAGCGTGCTGACGCAGCGCGCAGTCACCAAGGCCCTGGGCTGAAGAAGCCGGGGTTGTTGTTCGCTCTACGGAAGACGCGACAGCCTCGCGTCTTCCGCTACGCTTCGCCATGATCTTCCCGACCATCGATTCCCTCTCCGAAGGTTTGATGCAGGCCGGCTACTTTGCCGACCGCAGGCTGGCCACGGCCGTTTTCCTCGCGCTCAAGCTGCAGCGCCCGCTGCTGCTCGAAGGAGAGCCCGGGGTCGGCAAGACCGAACTGGCGAAGGCGCTGTCGACTGCGCTGAGCCGCGAGCTGCTGCGCCTGCAGTGCTACGACGGCCTGGAGCAGCGCGAGGCGCTCTACGAATGGAACTACGCCGCGCAGCTGCTGCACATGCGCGCCGCCGAGGCCACCGGCGCGGCGCGCGATGTGGAGGCCGAGGTCTACCAGCCGCACTACCTGATCCGCCGCCCGCTGCTGCAGGCGCTGCAGACGCCGCTGCCCGGTGCGGTGCTGCTGATCGACGAGGTGGACCGCGCCGACGAGCCGTTCGAGGCCTTCCTGCTCGAATACCTGGGCGAGTACCAGGTGAGCATTCCCGAACTGGGCACGGTGCGCGCCGTGGTGCCGCCCGTGACCATCCTCACGAGCAACCGCACGCGCGAGCTCAACGACGCGGTCAAGCGCCGCTGCCTGTATCACTGGCTCGACTACCCGGAGCGCGAGCGCGAGCTGGCCATCGTGCGCGCGCAGGTGCCGCAGGCCGGCGAGAAGCTGTCGGCGCAGGTGGCGGCCTTCGTCGCACGGCTGCGCGATGCGCCCTTCGTCAACGCCTTCCAGCGTGCGCCCGGCATTGCCGAGAGCGTCGAATGGGCGAGGGCGCTGATCGCGCTCGACACCGTCGAGCTCGACCCCGAAGTGGTGGTGGATACCGCCGGCATCCTGTTCAAGCAGCGCGACGACGTGGCGGCGCTCACGCGGGAGCTGGCATCGGATCTGCTCAAACCCGAGGAGCCGGTCGCGCGCTGAGCGCGTCCCTGTTCCAGACAGCGATTTCGCATGGCCGGAATCCAGCAACTCGGCGACGTCCGCGGCGGCAAGCTCGCCGGCAACATCGCCGCCTTCGGCCGTGCCCTGCGCCGTGCCGGCGTGCGTACCGATGCCATGCGCATCGCGCTGGCTGCCGAGGCGGCCACGCTGGTGGGCGTGGACGACAGGCTCGACCTGGGCGCCGCGATGGAAGCCGTGATGGTAAGCCGCGAGCAGGACCGCATGGTGTTCCGCGAACTCTTCGACGCCTGGTTTCGCGACCCGGAACTGGCCAACAAGCTGCTCGCGCAGATGCTGCCGAGTGCCGACGGCAAGGCCGAGCCCTCGAAGCGCCGGCCGCGCGTGCGCGAAGCGCTTACCGCACCGCGCAGCCCCGCCAGGCCAGCCGAGCCGGCAAAGCCCGACCGCGAGATCGAGTTCGACGCCGCCATGACGTCGAGCGATCGCCAGCGCCTGCAGCATGCGGACTTCAACGCGCTCGGCGCATCCGAATACCGCCTCGTCGAACGGCTTGCGCGCGACATCCGGTTGCCCATTCCCGAACTGCCGTCACGCCGCCTGCGCGTGGCCGGCGATGCGGGCCAGCAGCATGCGCGCATCCATTGGCCGGGCGTGCTGCACGAGGCGGCGCGCACCGGTGGCGAGATCCTGCGGCTGCCCAGGCTCGCGCGGCGCCAGCAGCCCCTGCCGCTGCTGGTGCTGGTCGATGTGTCGGGCTCGATGGAGCGCTATGCACGGCTGCTTCTGGCGTTCCTTCATGCTGCTACGCGCCGGGCGGGGCGCCGCGACGTGTTCGCCTTCGGCACCCGCCTGACCGACCTGACCCCCGCCTTCCGGCTCGCCGACACCGATGCCATGCTCAGTGCAGCCAGCCTCGCCATCGACGACTTCGCAGGCGGCACCCGGCTCGGCAGTTCCCTGACCGAACTGCGCCGCGCCCACGCCCGCCGCCTGACCGGGCGCCGCACGCTGGTGCTGGTGATCAGCGACGGGCTCGACACCGGCGAGCCATCGCTGCTGGAGCAGGAGCTGCTGTGGCTCAAGCGCCATTCGCGCCGCCTGCTGTGGCTCAACCCCTTGCTGCGTTTCGAGGGCTACGCCCCTCTGGCGCGTGGGGCCGGCGTGCTGCACCGGCAAGCAGATGCGATGCTGGCGGTTCACAATCTCAGCGCACTCGAACAGCTCGCCGCGAGCCTGGCCGCCTTGATGCGGTCCGGCCGCTAGCGTTGCCCAGGAAGGAAGCAAAAGGAAACCACCATGGAAATGCTCGGAAACCGCCGCCTCGGCATCACCCAACAACAGGCATGGGACGCGCTCAACGACCCCGAGACGCTGAAGAAATGCATCCCCGGCTGCGACAAGTTCGAGCTCACGGGCGACAACCAGTACAGCGTTGCCCTCGCGCTCAAGATCGGTCCGGTCTCGGCCAAGTTCAACGGCAAGGTGGTGCTGTCGGACATCGTCGCGCCCGATGGCTACAAGCTCACCTTCGAGGGGCAGGGTGGTGTGGCGGGCTTTGCCAAGGGCTCGTCGAGCGTCACGCTCAAGCCGGTGGCCGAAGCGGAGGCCGCGACGCCGCCGGTTGCCGGCTGCGAGCTCGACTACACCGTGCAGGCACAGGTCGGCGGCAAGATTGCCCAACTTGGCCAACGCCTGATCGACGGCGCTGCCAAGTCGACCGCAGATGATTTCTTCAAGCGCTTCGAGGCCGAGATGCAGAGCCGCTATGGCCCCCCGCCTGCGCCGGTCGAGGAAGCCGCCAGCGCCGAGGCGCCGGCCGAGAAGAGCGGCATGATGTCCGGCCTCATGAAGAAGATCGGCCTCGGCAAGAAAGACGACACCGCTGCGACCGGCGACGCCGGCTGAGGGGGCGAACCGCGCTATGGAAAATCTCGACGTCATGGTGCTGCGCACGCTGCGTGACTGGCGGCGTGCCGGCAAACGCGCGCTGCTGACGACCGTCGTGCGCACCTGGGGCTCGTCGCCGCGGCCCGTGGGTTCGATCATGGCCCTGGCCGAAGACGGTGCGGTGGTGGGATCGGTTTCCGGCGGCTGCATCGAGGACGACCTGATCGCGCGCTACAGCCACGCCCACGGCAAGGGCGAGGACGTGCCGCTGGGCGCGCCGCCCGCGCTCGTGAAGTACGGCATCACCGCCGACGAGGCGCATCGCTTCGGACTGCCTTGCGGCGGCACGCTGGAGCTGCTGCTCGAGTACGCGCCCGATGCCGGGTCGCTCGACCTGCTGGTCGCACAGCTGGAACAGGGCAAGCTCATGCAGCGCACGGTGACGCTCGCCACCGGCGAGGTTCGGCTCGCCGAAGCGACGGCGCCCGACGAGCTCACGGTGAACGACACCGAACTCACCAACACCTTCGGCCCCGAATACCGCATGCTGCTGATCGGTGCCGGCCAGCTCGCCGAGTACCTCGCCACGATGGCCAAGTTCAGCGGCTTCGCGGTGACGCTGTGCGATCCGCGCGCCGAATACCGAACGGCGTGGTCGCTGTCTGGCGTGCACATCACGACCGAGATGCCGGACGACGCGGTGCTGGCCTTCAAGCCCGACCGCCGAAGCTGCGTGGTCGCGCTCACGCACGACCCGAAGCTCGACGACCTGGCGTTGCTCGAGGCGCTGCAGAGCGAGGCCTTCTACGTCGGCGCCATCGGCTCGCGCCGCAACGCCGACGCGCGGCGCGACCGCATGATCGAGCACTTCGACCAGACCGAGGAGTCGCTCGCGCGGCTGCGCGGGCCCATCGGCATCTACATTGGCAGCAAGACACCGCCGGAGATCGCGGTGAGCGTGATGGCGGAAATTCTTGCGGTGAAGAACGCGGTGACTCTGCCGCGTGAAGTCGAAGTGGCTCGGGCCAAGGAGATGCAGCAGTTGTAGCCTGGCCGATGTCTGCGGCATTCGGGGTGCCCTGAGCACGATGGGCGCGGCGCTTGCTCCGAACGATCGCGCCCCGAAACTACGCAGACACAGACAAGTCAGCCCGACTTCGCCTCAGGCGGCACATCGCCACCCTTCTGCCGCTCGCGGAACAGCGCCGCGCGCATCAGGAAGATGGTGGTGATCGGCGCCGTGAGTGCGATGAACAGCACGATCAGCACCGCGTGCAGGAACAGGCTGAAGCCCTGCACCGAGAAGTACACGATGGTGGCCACGGTCATGCACCACACGCCTACCGTCGCGCCCAATGTGGGCGCATGGATGCGACGGAAGAAGGTGGGCAGCCGGATCAGGCCGAACGAGCCGATGGCTGCGAAAGCTGCGCCCAGCACGGCGAACACGGCGGTGACGATCTCGGCCCACAGCGGCAGCGGGCCTGCGATGAAGTCCGTCATTCGATCACCTCCCCGCGCAGCAGGAACTTGGCCATCGCCGTGGAACCCACGAAGCCGAACAGCGCGATCAGCATCGCCGCCTCGAAGTAGACGTTGCTCGCGTAGACGATGCCCAGCACCAGCATCATCAGCATGCCGTTGATGTAGAGGCAGTCGAGCGCCATCACGCGGTCCTGCGCGCTCGGGCCGATCAGCAGCCGGGAGAGCGCGCACAGCATGGCCACGGCCAGCAGGAAGAGCGCGAATTTCAGGGCCCAGAAGAGGATGGGTGTCATAGCTCGAAGATCTCCATCAGGGGACGTTCGTAGCGCTGCTTGATCAGCGCAATGAAGGCAGCATCGTCGTCGAGGTCGAACACGTGGATCAGCAGCGTGCTGCGGTCGAACGACACTTCGCCCCAGGCCGTGCCGGGCGTGAGGCACATGATCATCGCCAGCACCGCGAGCCCGTTGGGGTCGCGCATGTCGAGCGGAATCTGCACGAACTTCGAGCCGATGCGCGAGGTGCGCCGCGTGAGCAGCAGGCGGGCCACGTCGTACGCCGACTTCAGCATGTCGAAGGTCACGATGAAGGACAGCCGCAGCGCGACGCCAGGCCGGCGCATGCGCACCGCCGCCGGACGCAGGCCCTCGGTGAGCAACGGCACGGCGATGGCGAGGACCAGGGCTGCCAGCAGCGTGGCCGCATCGAGCGACTGGTTGAGCAGCAGCCAGACGACGAACAGCGCGAACGACAGCGGCGGGGAAGGCAGAAGGCGCTTCATGGGGCCGTGCCTTCCTTTTTCTTCACTGGGTTCGGGATCTGCCTGGCGCCCAGCACCGCGTTGCGGTAAGCCGTGGGGGTCTTCAGGCCCTCCGCCGTGGCCCTGGCGTGCTGCATCACGGGCTCGGCCCACACGGTCAGCGCCACGCAAGCCGCGAGAAGTCCGGCCACCGGCAGCACTTCGAGCGCGGGCAGCGAAGGCATGGTGGGGTGGAGCTGCGTCCAGAAATGGCGGATGCCGGTGCGGCTCAGGGCGATCAGCGAGAGAAAACCGGAGACGATCAGCAGCGCGAGGAAGATCCAGCTGGCGGTGCCGAGCGCCTTTGCGCCGAGCAAGCCCGAGAGCATCGCGAACTTGCCGATGAAGCCTGACAGCGGCGGCAGGCCCGCGAGCAGCAGCGTGCAGCCCACGAAGCTCAGGCCGAGGAAGGCCACGCCGGCGGGAATCGCGCGGCCGTAGAGCGCTTGCGCCTCGTCGTCGAGGTTCACGTTGTCGAGCGCGCGCAGGTCTTCGGCGAGGAAGGGGGCGTTGCCGGCCGCCTCGTGCGGTGCGACGCTCATGCCGGCGTTGCGCCAGCGTTCGATCATGTCGGTCAGCAGGAAGAAGGCGCTGACCGCGAGCGTGGAGCTCAGCAGGTAGTACAGCGCGCCCGCCCACACGGCCGGCCGTCCGAGTCCGAGCGCCGCGAGCAGGGTACCGGCCGACACCAGCACGCTGAAGCCCGCGAGGTTCGACAGCCGCTGGGTGCCGACGATGCCGAGGGCGCCGACGAACAGCGTGGCAAGGCCGGTACCCACCAGCGCGGCCTGCCCGAAGGCCGCCGAGTCGCCGGTGTCGGGCGCGAAGAGCAGGGTCCACAGCCGCAGGATCGTGTAGATGCCGAGCTTGGTCAGCAGAGCGAACACCGCGCCCACGGGCGACACCGCCGCGCTGTAGGCCGGTACCAGCCAGAAGTTGAGCGGCCATGCGCCGGCCTTCGCGAAGAAGGCTGTCGCGAGGATGGCTGCCGCCGCATGCACCAGCCCGCGGTCTCCCGGCGCGAGTTCGGCGATGCGCACGCCGAGGTCGGCCATGTTGAGCGTGCCGGTCACACCGTAGAGGATGGCCGCGCCGATCAGGAACAGCGACGAGGCCGCGAGATTGATCGCGACGTAGTGCAGCCCGGCCTGCACGCGCAGCCGGCCGGAGCCGTGCAGCAGCAGGCCGTACGAGGCTGCGAGCATGACCTCGAAGAAGACGAACAGGTTGAACAGGTCGCCCGTGAGGAAGGCACCGTTCAGGCCCATGAGCTGCAGCTGCAGCAGCGGATGGAAATGCACGCCCGCACGGTCCCAGCGCGAGGTCGAGTAGATCGATGCGGCAAATGCGATGACGCCGGTGAGCGTGACCATCATGGTCGAGAGCCGGTCGGCCACCAGCACGATGCCGAAGGGCGCGCGCCAGTTGCCCGGCAGGTAGACGCCGATGGACCCGGGGCCGCCGCCGGTGTCGGCCGCGTTGACCCAGCGCAGCAATGCAAGCGCGGCGAGCAGGCCGACGAGGCCCGACACCACGCTGAGGGCCGATTTGGTGCGCCGCCGGCGCTCGCCAAGCATCAGCATCAGCGCGGCCGTGAGCATGGGCACGAGGATCGGCACCGCCACCAAATGCGGCATGCCGAACTCGAGCAACCTGTCGAGCAGATGGGAGATCTCCTTCACTCTGCCTCCTGCCGCTCTTCACCGTCCACATGGTCGGTGCCGGTGAGGCCGCGCGAGGCGAGCATCACCACGAGGAACAGCGCCGTCATCGCGAAGCCGATCACGATGGCGGTCAGTACCAGGGCCTGCGGCATCGGGTCGGCCGTGTTGGCCAGCGTGGCGGTGAAGCCTTTGACGAGCACCGGCTCGCTGTCGACTTTGAGCCGGCCCATGCTGAAGATGAAGAGATTGACCGCGTACGAGATCAGCGTCAGGCCCATGATGACCTGGAAGGTGCGTGGGCGCAGCAGCATGTACACGCCCGAGCCGGTGAGCACGCCGATGGCGAGTGCGAGCACGATTTCCATCCTAGGCTCCCCCCCAGGCTGCGCGCACTTCGTGTCGCTTCGCCAACCCCCTTCCGGGGGCGGCACCTATCGCCCGGCAAAGCCGGATCGATGGTGCCCTGCGCGAGGGAGCCTCCTGTCCCTGGCCAGGAACACCGCGGAACCGGCTTTGCCGGGCCGCTGGTGTTGCCCCCTTGAGGGGGGAGGCGGCTACACGAAGTAAGCAGGCAACGGGGGTGATCATTTTTGTTCGGCCTGCTCGTCGGCCCAGCGGTGGCTGCGTATCGACTGATGGGCCAGCCCGGTGAGGATCAGCATGGTGGCGCCGAGCACCAGCGCGAACACGCCGATGTCGAAGAAGAGGGCGCTCGGCACATGCACCTCGCCCAGCAGCGGCAGGTGAACGTGCGCGGTGTGCGTGGTCAGGAAGGGGTAGCCGAAGAACACCGCCCCGCTGCCGGTGGCGAGCGCGAACAGCAGGCCGATGGCGATCCAGCGGCGCGGATAGATGCGCAAGTGCTCTTCGACCCATTCGGTGCCCGAGACGATGAACTGCAGCACCAGCGCCACCGACATCACCAGCCCCGCGACGAAGCCGCCGCCCGGCGCGTTGTGGCCGCGCATGAAGAAGTAGACCGACACCAGCACCGCCAGCGGCAGCAGCAGCCGCACCAGCACAGCCGGCACCATCAGGTAGCCGACGGCGGTGTCCTTGGCGCGGCGCGGGTTCAGCAGGTCGCTGCTGCCGTCGTCGACCTGCAGGCGCTGCTGTATCGGCAGGGCCATCGACTCGATCGCGGGGCGGAAGCGCCGCAGCAGCGCATACACGGTGAGCGCCACCACACCGAGCACCGTGATCTCGCCGAAAGTGTCGAAGCCCCGGAAGTCGACCAGCATCACGTTGACCACGTTGGTGCCGCCGCCTTCGGTGAGCGCGCGTTCGAGGAAGAAGGGCGAGATGCTCTGCGGGAACTCGCGCGTCATCATGGCCCAGGCCAGCATCGCCATGCCGCCGCCGGCAACAGTTGCCACCAGCAGGTCGCGCCCGCGCCGGCCCCAGGGCCGCAGCCGTGCGCGCGCGGGTTGCACGGCGTCCTTGCTGCGCATCGGCAGCCAGCGCAGCCCCAGCAGGATCAGCACGGTGGTCACGGCCTCGACCACCAGCTGCGTCAGCGCGAGGTCGGGCGCGGAGAACCAGATGTAGGTCACGCACGAGACAAGCCCGGCGCCCGAAGCCAGCATCAGCGCCGCGAGCCGGTGGAACTTGGCCTGCCACGCGGCGGCCAGCGCGCAGGTGCCGCCGATGATCCAGGTCATGGCGAACATCGGCGAGAAGGGCAGCAGCTCGCGCGTGCCGGGCGCAGCGGGCGTGGCCCACAGCGAGGCCGCGGCGCCCGCGATGGCCACGACAACCAGCAGCAGCAACTGCCACTGCATGCGCCGCGTGCCGAGCAGGCGGCGGCTGCGCCGGCCCGCCTCGCTCAGCAGCGCGAGCAGGTGTTCGAAGATGGCCTGGCCGTCGAAGCGGTGCAGCAGCGGCGTGTGCGTGAGACCGCCGTCCGCGCGCCGGCTGCGCTGCAGCAGGTAGAGCGCGGCGCCGCCCGCCAGCGCCACGAAGCTCATCGCGAGCGGCAGGTTGAAACCGTGCCATACGGCCAGGCTGTACTCGGGCAGCGTGCCGCCCACCACGGGCGCCGCGGCCGCCGCCAGCAGCGGGCCGATGGACCAGGCCGGCGCCACGCCCACGACCAGGCACAGCAGCACCAGAAGCTCGACCGGCACGCGCATCCAGTGCGGCGGCTCATGCGGTTGCCTGGGCACGTCGGGGCCGCAGGGCGGACCGAAGAACACGTCGAACACGAAGCGGGCGGAGTAGGCCACGGTGAAGACGCCCGCGACGGTGGCGATGATCGGCAGGCTCCAGTCGATCCATGGCGTGGACTGGATGAACACCGTCTCGGCGAAGAACATCTCCTTCGACAGGAATCCGTTGAGCAGCGGCACGCCGGCCATCGAGGCGCTGGCGATGATGGCCAGCGTGCCGGTGATCGGCATCAGCCGCAGCAGGCCGCTGAGCTTGCGGATGTCGCGCGTGCCGCTCTCGTGGTCGATGATGCCGGCCGCCATGAACAGCGATGCCTTGAAGGTCGCGTGGTTCATGACGTGGAACACCGCCGCCACTGCCGCCAACGGGCTGTTCAGGCCCAGCAGCAGCGTGATGAGCCCGAGATGCGAGATGGTCGAGTAGGCCAGCAGTGCCTTCAGGTCGCGCTGGAACATGGCAATGAAGCCGCCGAGCAGCAGCGTGACCGCACCCGCGCCGCCCGCCATCCAGAACCACTGCTCGGTGCCCGAGAGCACGGGCCACAGCCGCGCCATGAGGAACACGCCGAGTTTCACCATGGTGGCCGAGTGCAGGTAGGCCGAGACCGGCGTGGGCGCGGCCATGGCGCGCGGCAGCCAGAAGTGGAACGGGAACTGCGCGCTCTTGGTGAAGGCGCCGAGCAGCACCAGCACCAGCGCGGCCGGGTAGAGCACATGCGCGCGGATGAGGTCGCCCGAGGCCAGCACCACGTCGAGCTCGTAGCTTCCGACGATGCGGCCCAGCACCAGCACGCCGGCCAGCAGGCACAGCCCGCCCGCGCCGGTGACGGTGAGCGCCATGCGCGCCCCGCGCCGCGCATCGCGGCGGTGGTGCCAGTAGCCGATCAGGAGGAAGGAGAAGAGACTGGTGAGCTCCCAGAACAGCGCCATCTGGATCAGGTTGCCGGAGAGCACCACGCCCATCATCGCGCCCATGAACGCGAGGAAGAACGAGAAGAAGCGCGGCACCGGGTCGGAGGCCGACATGTAGTAGCGCGCATAGAGCACCACCAGCGCGCCGATGCCCAGCACAAGCATGCAGAACAGCCAGGCGAAGCCGTCCATGCGGAACACGAGGTTGAGGCCGAGGGCCGGGAGCCATTCGATCTCCTGCCGCAGCACGTTGCCGTGCGCGATCTGCGGAAAGAGCCACGCGGTCTGTATCGCGCAGCCCAGTGCGACCAGTCCCGCGAGGGTCGACTCCCTGTTGCGCGCGTTGGATGGCATCAACGCGGCCAGCACGCTGGCAATGAAGGGGAGTGCGACGAGAAAGACCAGAGGCATTGGGATCGATTCTATCGATCGACCCTTTGGGAAGCCCTATCCATAACCGCAAGACATAAGGCGCATTTATGCCCTGTTCAAGCCGAGAAGATCCGCACGGTCCGGATGCCGAGCCAAGTGAAGAAGAGCGAGCCGCCCAGGTGGGCCGAGGCCGTGACCATGGCCACGCCCAGCCGGCCTTCGAGCAGCATGGTGGTGACCTCGATGGAGAAGCTCGAGAAGGTGGTGAGGCCGCCGAGGAAGCCGGTGATCAGCGCGAGCCGCCAGACCGGATCCAGGTCGGGCAGCAGCTGGAAGGTGGCAACGGCCACGCCGATGAGGTAGCCGCCGATCAGGTTGGCCGCCAGCGTGCCCCAGGGCATGAGGCCGCCCATGCCCAACCAGAGGGCAAGGCCCCAGCGGGCCAGAGCGCCGATCGAGGCGCCGATGCAGATGGCAAGAATCGGTAGAAGAAGCATGCGTCTATTGTCGGCGCGCCGCCCCGCGGTTTCAGGGCGCCATCTGCTGCGGCAGCCAGGTCACCAACTGCGGCACGAAGTAGATGATCAGCACGGCCGCGACCATCAGGAAGAACATCGGCAAGGTGACGCGCGCGATGTAGAGCAGATCCTTGCCGGTCATGCCTTGCAGCACGAACAGGTTGAAGCCCACGGGTGGCGTGATCTGCGCCATCTCGACCACCAGCACGACGAAGATGCCGAACCAGACCGGATCGATGCCGGCTGCCGTGACCGTCGGCATGATCACGCCCATGGTCAGCACCACCATCGAGATGCCGTCGAGGAAGCAGCCCAGCACGATGTAGAAGGCAGCCAGCGCCAGGATGAGCTGGAACTTCGACAGGCCCAGCGAGCCGATCCATTCGGCCAGGTGCCGCGGCAGGCCGATGTAGCCCATGGCCAGCGTGAGGAAGGCCGCGCCCGCGAGGATCAGCGCCATCATGCAGTACAGCCGCGTGGCTCCCAGCAACGCGTCCCTGAAGCTTTGCCAGGTGAGCGAGCCCTGCGCGCCCGAGATGATCATCGCGCCGACCACGCCCACGGCCGCCGCCTCGGTGGCGGTGGCGATGCCCGCATAGATGGAGCCGAGCACCGACAGGATGAGCAGGGCCACCGGGATCAGCGACATCGAGGCCTTGAGCTTTTCCATGAAAGGAAGCTTCGCGTCGGCCGGCGGGACGCGGTCGGGGTGGCGCAGCGCCCAGAACACGATGTAGCCCGAGAACAGCAGCGCAAGCATGATGCCCGGGATGACGCCCGCGATGAACAGCCGAGCGATCGATACGTCCGCGCTCACCCCGTAGACGATCATGATGATCGACGGCGGAATTAAGAGGCCGAGCGTGCCCGCGCCGGCCAGCGTGCCGATGACCATGTCGTCGGGGTAGCCGCGGCGCTTGAGTTCGGGCAGGCTCATCTTGCCGATGGTGGCGCAAGTGGCCGCGCTCGACCCGGAGACCGCGGCAAACACCGCGCAGCCCACCACGTTGGTGTGCAGCAGCCGGCCCGGCAGGCTTTGCATCCAGGGTGCGAGACCCTTGAACATGTCCTGCGAGAGACGGGTGCGAAACAGGATCTCGCCCATCCACACGAACAGCGGCAGCGCGGTGAGCGTCCAGCTCGAGGCCGATCCCCAGATGGTCACGGCCATGGCGTCGCCGGCTGAGCGCGACGAGAAGATCTGCATGGCGATCCATGCCACGCCCGAGAGCGTGAGGCCGATCCAGACGCCGCTGCCGAGGATCAGGAACAGCGCGGCGATCAGGAGGCCTGCGACGACGAGGTCACTCATGGCGAAGGGCCTCCGTCTCGACGGCCTTGGCGGGGCGGCCACGCCACTCGATCACGAGTTCGTCCAGCGACGCGACGGCAAAGACGATGGCGCCGAGCGCCATAGACAGTTGCGGCATCCACAGCGGGGTGGCGTCGTTGCCGGTGGAGATGTCGTGGAAGTCGAACGACTGCCAGGCAAGGCGCACGCTGTACCAGGCGAACAGCAGCGCGAGGAGCGCCGCGGCGGCCATCGCCCAGCGCTCGAGCCAGCGCTGCGCCGCGGGCGGCAGGGTCTGCAGCACCAGCGTCACGCGGATGTGCTCCCCGCGCTTGAGCGTGTGCGCGAGCGCCAGAAAGCCCGCGCCGGCCATCAGGTAGCCGGCGTAGGCATCGATGCCGGGAATGTTGAAGTGAAGCTGGCGGCCGAGGATGGACAGGAGGACCATCGCCAGCAGGGCGACCATGAAGAGCGCCGCCAATGCGGCGGCACTCGTGTAGAGAAGGTCAAGCGTCTTGCGCATCGGGTGCAGTTCGAGTCCGCCTCACATCTTCTTGTAGGCGTCGACGACGGCCTGGCCCTCGGCACCGGCCTTCTCGGTCCACTCCTTGAGCATGGTGTCGCCGACCTTCTTCATGTCGGCCTTGAGCTGTGCGGAGGGCACGTGCACCGTCATGCCGTTCTTCTTGAGCAGGTCGAGGTATTCGAGGTTCTTTTTCTTCGACAGGTCCCACCCGCGCTTCTCGGCCTCCCCCGCCGCTTTGAGCACCGCGTCCTGCGTGGGCTTGTCGAGCGCATCGAAGGCCTTCTTGTTCATGAGCACCGCGTTTTTCGGCAGCCAGGCCTGGGTGTCGTAGAAGTTCTTGATGTATTCGTAGGTCTTGGTGTCGTAGCCGGTCGACCCCGAGGACATGTACGACTCGATCACGCCCGTGGCCATGGCCTGCGAGAGCTCGGCCTGCTGCACCGTGACGGGCTGCGCGCCGACGAGTTCGCCGATGCGCGCGGTGGCGGGACTGTAGGCGCGCCACTTCACTCCCTTCAGGTCGGCGGCCGATGCAATTTCCTTCTTCACGAAGATGCCTTGCGGCGGCCAGGCGACCGTGTAGAGCAGCACGATGCCTTGCTCGGCCAGCTTCTTCTCGAGCACAGGCTTCTGTGCCTGGTAGAGCTTCCAGGCGGCGTCGTAGCTGTCGGCCAGGAAGGGGATGCCGTCGGCACCGAACAGCTGCCATTCGTTCTGGTAGTTCACGAGGAGGATCTCGCCGAGCTGCGCCTGGCCACCCTGCACTGCGCGCTTGATCTCGGGTGCCTTGAACAGCGAGGCATTGGCGTGCACCGTGATCTTGAGCTTGCCGCCGCTGCCCTTGTCCACGTCGCTCGCGAACTGGGTGACGTTCTCGGTGTGGAAGTTGCTCGCCGGGTAGGCGGTGGGCAGGTCCCACTTGGTCTGCGCGAAGGCTGCGGCGCCAAGGGTCAGGCCAGCGAGGGCGATGCCGAACTTGTGATTCATGAGCTCTCCGGAACGTATGAAAGTGAAAACGAAAACGAGCATACGAGCAAAATCCGGACCATCCCTGAGGCATTTCCCTGCCTTGGTGCATGCATGAAAAAAGCCGCCCACAGGCGGCTTGCTTGCTATAGGACCGGGTAGGAAATCAGGGCTTGGCGGCTTTGGCTACCTTGCCTGTCTTGCCTTCCTTGGGAGCGGCAGCTGCCGCTCCACCGAAGGCCTGGCCATTGACCGTCAGGCCTTCGGCTGACAGCTTGGCGGCCTTCTTTTCCTTGACGCCCTTCACGCGCTGCATGAGGTCGGGCCAGTCCTTGAACTCGCCTTCCTTGCGCGCGTCGAGAATGCGCTTGGACATGGAAGGGCCGACGCCCTTGACACCGTCGAGATCGGCGGCCGTGCCCTTGTTGACGTCGACGGCGGCGAACGAAACGACCGCGAACAGCATGGCCGTTGCGGCCAGGATTTTCTTGAACATGATGGGAACTCCCTTTGTCTTGTTGATATGACTGACAGCCGACAAGAGCGCCGGCCCAGGCTCAACGAGGCACAAAAGAAGCGCGTTGACCCGTGGAAGCCGCACCGGCCGCCACGTGACCATTGTTCAAAAATGTGATCAGAGTTCTTCGACGCGGCGCGGCGGATAGCTGTCCCAGGCCTGGCAGCCGGGGCAGTGCCAGAAGTACTGGTGCGCCTCGAAGCCGCAAGCAGCGCAGCGATAGCGCATGAGTGGCCGCGTAGCCTGGTCGAGCGCGCGCTGCACCTGCGGATGGAATTGCTGGTGTTCGAAGTGTTCGCCCGCGAGCCAGCGCGAGGCAGCGACCAGCGAGGGCTGCTGTGCAAGATGCGCGATGTAGCCATCGCGCGGCGTGGGATTGGGTTCTTCGGCGGTGGCGGTCGGTGTGCCGCCGAGCGCCATCAGTGCTTCGAGCACGTCGATCGACGGCGACTCCACGTAGCGGCGTTGCAGCAGCGCGAGCGCCTCGCCTTGGCGGTGCGCGGCCACGGCGGCCTGCTGCAGTGTGGCCGCATAGAGCGGCAGCGCCAGCGGTGCTGTGTCGCTCAGGGCCACGAGCGTGTCGAAGGCCGCGGCCGCTTCGCCTTTGCGCAACTGCAGGTTGGCTGTGTCGATGGCGGGGCGCGGTGCTTGCGGCGCAAGTCCAACGGCCTGCGCGAGCAGCTTCGCCGCGCTCGACAGGTCGCCTGCCGCCACGCGCTCGGTCGCCTGCTCGCAGAGGTGATGCGCGCGGCGCGTGCTGTAGCTGGCCTGGTCGGACTCGTCGAGCTTCTGCGCTACGTCGGCGGCCTGCGCCCATTCGCGCGAGCGCTCGTAGATGGCCAGCAGAGACAGCCGCGCCTCGTTCTCGTAGCGCGTGCCTTCGAGCTTCTGCAGTGCGGCTTCGGCGCGGTCGAGCAGGCCGGCGCGCAGGAAGTCCTGTGCCAGCGCGTGCTGCGCGCGTTCGCGGTCGCTGCGGCTCAGGTCGCCTCGGCCCAGCAGGTGCTCGTGCACGCGCACCGCGCGCTGGTACTCGCCGCGGCGGCGAAAGAGGTTGCCGAGCGCGAAGTGCAGCTCCTGCGTGTCGGGGTCGTTCTGCACGGCCTCGATGAAGGCGTCGATGGCCTGATCCTGCTGCTCGTTGAGCAGGAAGTTGAGGCCGCGGAAGTAGGCCTTGGGTGCTTGCCTGTTTTCGAGCTTGAGCTGGCGGATGTCGAAGCGCGATGCGAGCCAGCCCAGCACGAAGGCGACGGGCAGGCTGATCAACAGCCAGCTGGGATCAAAGTCCATGTTGACGTACGGCGGGAAGGTCGGTGGCGGAGATGGACGGCGCCGATGCAGGAGTGCTCGTGGCGACCGACGGCGCGGATGGCTGGGCCTCGGAGGCGGCGGGCAGTTGCGCCGCTGCGGTGCGATGCTTCCACCAGCCCGGCAGCATGCCGAGCGCGCCCACCACGAGCCCGCCGGCGAAGGCCGCGAGCACCACGAGCACCAACGGCGCGCGCCAGTAGGTGCCGAAGAAGAAATAGACGGTTGCGTCGTGCTGGTTGTTCAGCGCGAAAGCAAAGAGCGTAAAAAAAATGGCTGCCTTGAGCAGCCACAGGAGGTATTTCATGCACGTTCCCGTTGGCGGGACGATTCTACGTTTTGCGGCCGTCGGGACGGGCCGCGGGTCAGGCCTTGCGGCCCTTGGTTTCCTTGCCGGCGTCGAGCTCCGCGGTGCGTGCATCCACGGCCTCGCGCAGCGCCTTGCCGGGCTTGAAGTGCGGCACACGTTTCTCGGGGATCTGCACGCTCTCGCCCGAACGCGGATTGCGGCCGATGCGCGGCGGACGCCGGTTGACCGAGAAGCTGCCGAAGCCGCGGATCTCGATGCGGTGCCCGCGCACCAGCGCGTCGCTCATCGCGTCGAGGATGGTCTTGACGGCGTATTCGGCATCGCGGTGCGTGAGCTGTGCAAAGCGCGCTGCGAGTTCTTCGACAAGGTCTGAGCGGGTCATAGGCCGAACATAAACGAAAAACGTGGACGAAAAAAAAGACAGAGCGGCCCCAGGGCCTGCTCTGTCTTCGGACTCAGCTTACTTGCTGTCGTTGTTGTCGAGCTTGGCGCGCAGCAGGGCGCCCAGGCTCGTCGTGCCCGCGTTTTCGCGTGCCGACTGCTGGCTCAGGCTGGCCATGGCGCCTTGTTCGTCGACCATGTCCTTCTGCTTGATCGACAGCTGGATGTTGCGGGTCTTGCGATCCACATTCACGACGATGGCGGTGACTTCGTCGCCTTCCTTGAGCACGTTGCGGGCATCTTCGACGCGGTCGCGCGAGATTTCCGAAGCACGCAGGTAGCCGATGATGTCTTCGCCGAGGTCGATTTCAGCGCCGCGGGCGTCCACGGTCTTGACCTTGCCGGTCACGATCTGGCCCTTGTCGTTCACGGTGGTGAACGTGGTGAACGGGTCGCTGTCGAGTTGCTTGATGCCCAGCGAGATGCGCTCGCGGTCGACATCCACAGCCAGCACGATCGCTTCGACTTCCTGGCCCTTCTTGTAGTTGCGAACGGCGGTTTCGCCGGCTTCGTTCCACGAGAGGTCCGAGAGGTGAACCAGGCCGTCGATGCCGGCAGCCAGACCCACGAACACGCCGAAGTCGGTGATCGACTTGATCGGGCCCTTGACGCGGTCGCCACGCTTGGTGTTTTGCGCGAACTCTTGCCACGGGTTGGCCTTGCACTGCTTCATGCCCAGGCTGATGCGGCGCTTGTCTTCGTCGATCTCGAGGACCATGACTTCGACTTCGTCGCCCAGCGAGACGATCTTGTTCGGAGCGATGTTCTTGTTGGTCCAGTCCATTTCGGAGACGTGCACCAGGCCCTCGATGCCGGGTTCGAGTTCGACGAACGCGCCGTAGTCGGCAATGTTCGTGACCTTGCCGAACAGGCGGGTCGATTGCGGGTAGCGGCGCGAAACGCCCATCCACGGGTCGTCACCCATTTGCTTGAGACCCAGCGAGACACGGTTCTTCTCGGTGTCGAACTTGAGGATCTTGGCGGTGATTTCCTGGCCGGCCTGAACGACTTCGCTCGGGTGGCGAACACGGCGCCATGCCATGTCGGTGATGTGCAGCAGGCCGTCGATGCCGCCGAGGTCCACGAACGCACCGTATTCGGTGATGTTCTTGACCACGCCGCGCACGACTGCGCCTTCCTTCAGCGTTTCCATCAGCTTGGCGCGTTCTTCGCCCATGCTGGCTTCGACCACGGCACGGCGCGACAGCACGACGTTGTTGCGCTTGCGGTCGAGCTTGATGACCTTGAATTCGAGGGTCTTGTTCTCGTACGGGGTCAGGTCCTTGATCGGACGCGTGTCGATCAGCGAGCCCGGCAGGAATGCGCGGATGCCGTTGACGAGCACCGTCAGGCCGCCCTTGACCTTGCCGCTGGTGGTACCGGTGACGAAGTCGCCCGATTCCAGGGCCTTCTCCAGGGCGAGCCACGAAGCCAGACGCTTGGCGGTGTCGCGCGAGAGGATGGTGTCGCCGTAGCCGTTTTCAACGCTGCCGATGGCAACGGAAACGAAATCGCCGGCCTGGACTTCGAGTTCGCCCTTGTCGTTCTTGAACTCTTCGATCGGCACATACGCTTCGGACTTCAGGCCGGCGTTGACCACGACGTGGTTGTGTTCGACACGCACGACTTCGGCCGTGATGACCTCGCCGGTGCGCATTTCGGAACGCTTCAGGGACTCTTCGAATAGGTCGGCAAAAGATTCAGACATTTATGGTTCCTTCCGTCATGCAGGGTTGGCAGGCGCTCATGCGAAATTGCGTGCGGCTGCTGTGGGTCTGTAGACGGCGGTTGGTTGTGGGCATGAGCCCGGTTGGTTGAACAACCAGCAGGCCGGTGCGCTGTCGCGCGGAAGGAGCCTGCCGGAGCGGTAGGCGCCAACCCGGAAAACCCGGTTGGCGCGAGCCCCTCAAGCGGACTTGAAGAGCTGCACTTCAACCGCTCAAGCGGGCTTGAACGGTTGAATTTCTTGCCACCAGTTCAACACCGTGTCGATCGATTGTTCGATTGACAGCTGGGAGTTGTCGAGGTGGCGAGCGTCTTGCGCCGGCTTCAGAGGTGCCACGCTTCGGGAAGAGTCCCGGGCGTCGCGTGCTTCCAAGTCGGAGCGAAGACTGTCGAGTGTAGTCGAAATACCCTTTGAAATCAACTGCTTATGGCGCCGTTCGGCACGCTGGGCGGCGCCGGCCGTGAGGAACACCTTGAGCTCCGCATCGGGGAAGATCACGGTGCCCATGTCGCGTCCGTCGGCCACCAGGCCGGGCAGGCGGCGGAAGCGGTGCTGCAGGTCCTGCAGCGCCTCGCGCACGGCGGGCAGCGCGGAGACACGCGAGGCGTCCATGCCGGCGGCTTCGGTGCGGATGTCGTCGCTTACGTCTTCCCCGTCCAGCAGCACCTTTCCCTCGGTGAACTGCAAGGGCAGCGCGGCGGCGAGGGTGGCGATCTGCGGTTCGTTCGCGGCATTGGCGTCCAGGCCGGCGCGGCGCATGGCGAGGCCGGTCACGCGGTACAGCGAGCCCGAATCGAGGTAGTGGTAGCCCAGCAGGCGCGCCACTTCGGCGGCCAGCGTGCCCTTGCCGGAGGCGGTCGGGCCGTCGATGCAGATCACCGGCACCTCGGCGGCCTCGGCCACCGAGAACAGGGTCTCGAAGTAATCGGGGAAGGTCTTGGCGACGCAGTGCGGATCGAGGATGCGCACCGGCACGCCGGCCGGGTTGAAGGCCGCGAGCGAGAAGCACATGGCCACGCGGTGATCGTCGTAGGTGCGGATGCTTGCCGGTAGCCAGCCGGACTGCGCCAGCGGGTGCACGCGGATGAAGTCGGGGCCCGCTTCGACGGCGGCGCCAAGCTTTTTCAGCTCGTTGGCCATGGCGTCGATGCGGTCGGTTTCCTTCACGCGCCAGCTCGCGATGTTGCGCAGCGTGCTCGGGCCGTCGGCGTAGAGTGCCATCACGGCCAGCGTCATCGCGGCGTCGGGGATGTGGTTGGCGTCGAGGTCGATGGCCTTGAGCGGCCACGCCCCGCGGCGTACTTCGAGCCAGTTCGGGCCGCTGTCGACCAGCGCACCCATCTGGCGGGCGGCGTCGATGAAGCGGATGTCGCCTTGGATCGAATCGGCGCCCACGCCCTCGATCCGGATGCCGTTCCTGCCCGAGACGCCCGTTGCGATGGCGCCCAGTGCTATGAAATAGCTAGCGGAGGAGGCATCGGCCTCGACGTGGATGTCGCCCGGCGAGCTGTAGCGGCTGCCTGCGGGAATGGTGAAACGCTCCCAGCCGTCGCGCTGCACCTGGATGCCGAAGCGCGCCAGCAGGTTCAGCGTGATCTCGATATAGGGCTTGGAGATCAGCTCGCCGATCACCTCGATCACGATGTCGTCGGCTGCCGCAAGCGGCAGCGCCAGCAGCAAGGCAGTGAGGAACTGGCTCGATACGTCGCCGCGGACGCGGATCGGCGCATCGAGCGCGAGTTCGCCGTGCGGCACGGGGTGGATGCGCAGGGGCGGGTAGCCGGGGTTGCCGAGATAGTCGATGCGGCAGCCAAGCTGGGTCAGTGCATCGACGAGGTCGCCGATCGGGCGCTCGTGCATGCGCGGCACGCCGCTGAGCTCGAACTCACCGCCCAGCAGCGACAGCGCCGCGGTCAGCGGGCGCATCGCGGTGCCGGCATTGCCGAGGAACAGCGGCAGCAGCGTTTCGTTGGGCTTCAGCTTCCCGCCCAGGCCGGTGATGCGCAGCGCGCTGCCCGCAGGGTCGATGCCGCAGCCGAGCGCGCGCAGGGCGTCGAGCATCACGCGCGTGTCGTCGGAGTCCAGCAGGTCGTGGATCGTGGTGGTGCCGCTCGCGAGCGCAGCGAGCAGCAGCACGCGGTTGGAAATGCTCTTGGAGCCCGGCAGCCGGACCGTGCCGGCCGCGCCTGCGAGAGGCGGGAGATCGAGGAAGGCCGTCGAGAACATCTCAGTTGTCCTGCTGCTGCGACGAGGTGTCGGTGGCCGGCTTCCAGGCCGCGCGGGTCTTGCTGGCGGCGGCGATGGATTGCTCCAGTGCCTGCAGGTCGCCTGCGGTCATCAGTGCTTCAAGGTCTTCCAGCGCCTTGCGGAAGGCCTTCGACTGCTGCAGCACCTGTTCGCGGTTGGCCAGCAGCACATCGCGCCACATGACGGGGTCGCTCGCGGCAATGCGCGAGAAGTCGCGAAAGCCTGGGCCCGCGAGGCTCAGGAACCGGTCGCCCTGCGGCTGGCTGGCGATGGCGTTGGTGTACGCGAAGGCCAGCAGGTGCGGCAGGTGGCTCACGGCGGCGAAGGCGGCGTCGTGCTCGTCGTGCGTCATGGTGACGACATGCGCGCCGATGCCGCTCCATGCCTGCGAGGCCCGCTGCACATTGGAGCGCAGCGTGGTCTTGACGGGCGTCAGCACGACCTGGCGGCCGGTGAAAAGCGAAGCCTCTGCATGCTCGATGCCCGAGAGCTCCTTGCCGGCAATCGGATGCGCCGGCACGAAGTTCGCGAACTGCTTCTGCAGACCGTTGCGTGCGGCCTCGATCACGTCGCCCTTGGTCGAGCCCACGTCCATCACGAGCGTTTCGCTCGATATGCCATGGCGGATGGCCTTGAATGTGGCTTCCGACGCCGCCACCGGCACCGCCAGCAGCACGATGTCGGCGCCCGATACCGCCAGCAACGCCGAAGGCGCCACCACGTCGATCACGCCCAGCTGGCGCGCCCGCTCGGTGGTGGAGGGCGACTTGCTGTAGCCCACCACGCGTTTCACCAGTTTCGCGCGCTTGAGTGCGAGCGCAAACGAGCCGCCCATCAGGCCGCAGCCGATCAGTCCCAGTTGTTCGAACATGCTTCTGCTTGCCTGCCGCTCAGGCCTTGACGGGATAGGCGCCCAGCACCTTGTAGAAGGCGCAGAGTCCGCGCAGTTCGGCCAGCGCCGCGGCCACGTTGGGCTGCGAAGGGTGACCGTCGAGGTCGATGTAGAAGTAGTACTCCCACTGGCCGGTGCGCGCGGGACGCGACTCGAAACGCGTCATTGACACGTTGTTGGCCTTCAGCGGCACCAGCAGGTCGTGCACCGCGCCGGGCCGGTTGGGCACCGAGACGATCAGGCTCGTGCAGTCACGGCCCGAGGCCGGTGGCATGGCCAGCGTCTGCGGCAGGCAGATCACCGAGAAGCGGGTGCGGTTGTACGAGTCGTCCTGGATGGCATGCGCCACGATGTGCAGGCCGAAGCGGGTGGCAGCGCGTTCGCCGGCCAGCGCGGCCCAGGCCGGGTTGGTCGCCGCGAGGCGGGCGCCTTCGGCGTTGCTCGATACGGCGCGCCGCTCGGCGTTGGGCAGGTGCTTGGACAGCCAGGTCTGGCATTGCGCGAGCGCCTGTGGATGGGCCAGCACGGCCTCGATGCCTTCGAGCGAATTGCTGCTGCGCAGCAGGTGGTGGCGCACCAGCAGGCTGACTTCACCGACCACGTGGGTGGGCGAATGCAGGAACAGGTCGAGCGAGCGCGTGACCACGCCTTCGGTCGAGTTCTCGACGCCGACGACGCCGTACTGGGCGCTGCCCGCGGCGGTGGCGTGGAACACCTCGTCGAAGCTGGCGCAATAGATCAGGTCGGCGGCGCCGCCGAAATACTCGATGGCCGCCTGCTCGCAGAAAGTGCCTTCGGGGCCGAGAACGGCCACGCGTTGCGGCGATTCGAGCGCCAGGCAGGCCGACATGATTTCGCGCCAGATGGCCGCCACATGGAGATCCTTGAGCGGACCGCCATTGCTTTTCTTCATCTTCTCGATGACCTGCGCCACGCGGTCGGGGCGGAAGAACGGCGTGCCCTCGCGCTTCTTCACCTCGCCGACCAGTTCGGCAACGTGGGCTCGTTCGTTGAGCAGGCTCAGCAGCTGCTGGTCGAGCGAGTCGATCTGCACGCGCAGATCGGCCAGGCTTTCTGATTTATCGGAAGGAGAAGAGGGCGTTGTGGGTGTGGAGGCGGTCATCGTGCGAGCAGCTAGGGCATGCGCCTAGGCATGCGATCGCTCGAATTCTCGCATGTAGCTCACAAGTTCCTGTACGCCTGCCAGCGGCATGGCGTTGTAGATGCTTGCACGCATGCCGCCCACCGACTTGTGGCCCTTGAGCTGCAGCAGCCCGGCCTCGCGCGCGCCGGCCAGGAAAGCTTCGTTGCGGCTTTCGTCCGCCAGGAAAAACGGCACGTTCATGCGCGAGCGGCAGCCGGGGTCGATGCGGTTGGCATAGAAGTCGGAGCCGTCGATGAAACCGTACAGCAGCTTCGCCTTGGCGATGTTGCGCTGCTCCATGGCGGCGATGCCGGTGTGCGTGCCTTCGGTCTGCTGCAGCAGCCATTGGAACGTGAGCCCCGCCATGTAGATGCCCCAGGTCGGCGGGGTGTTGTACATGGAGTTGTTGTCGGCCACGGTCTTGTAGTTGAACGCGCTCGGGCAGATCTCGAGCGCGTGGCCCAGCAGATCGTCGCGCACGACCACGATCGTCAGGCCGGCGGGACCGAGATTCTTTTGTGCGCCGCCGAAGGCAAGGCCCACGCGGCCCC
The DNA here is from genome assembly GCF_047304235.1 of Variovorax sp. Varisp36. Classification (NCBI taxonomy): domain Bacteria; kingdom Pseudomonadati; phylum Pseudomonadota; class Betaproteobacteria; order Burkholderiales; family Comamonadaceae; genus Variovorax; species Variovorax sp. Varisp36. Next base: position 57,905 of record NZ_JBGLYU010000026.1, on the reverse strand, counting down.
AGTCGACGCTGCGCGAAGCAACGTGCGAGGAAAAATCGATGACCAGCGGGGCATTGCTGCCGAGCGCGGCCAGGTCGGGCAGTTGCTGGAATTCGATGCCGTTGATGGTCTCGTTGGAGCATACGTGCACGTACGAGGCATCCTTGGAGAGTTGCCAGGTCGACGGATCGGGCAGCTTCGTATGCTGGTCCTCGGCATTGCTGGCGGCCACGCGCGCCGTGCAATAGCGCTGCGCTTCCTTGTGCGACTTGATGCTCCAGCTGCCGGTGAGGACGAAATCGGCGGTTTTGCCGCGCGACAGGTTCATCGGCACGATGGCGTTTTCGCCAAGGCCGCCACCCTGCATGAACAGGATGTGGAAATGCGAAGGCACGGCCAGCAGCGTGCGGAAGTCGGCTTCGGCCTGCGTGCAGATGGTGCCGAATTCCTTGCCGCGATGGCTCATTTCCATCACGCTCATGCCGCTGCCCTGCCAATCGAGCATTTCGGCGGCGGCGCGTTGCAGCACCGCCTCCGGCATGGCAGCCGGACCGGCCGAGAAGTTGTAGGGGCGCTTGCCGGCCGGCGTCTGCTGCTGGGTCACGTTGCTTTTACTTCTTGGCTGGAGCCTTGGCAGGTGCCTTGGCGGGAGCGGAACCTTGGGCAGCACCGTCGGTCGGCGCGCCGAGTGCCTTGGCGACGGCGGTGTCGAGTGCGCGCATCTTGGGTTCGACCGAGGCGCGCGTGTCGGACACGAGCTTTTCCGTCAGTGCGGTCTGCATCTTCGGGTTCAGGTCCTGGTACTTCTTGCTCAGGGGCGAGTTGATCCAGGCCAGCAGCTGCTTGAGTTCGTCTTCGTTGAAGTTCTGCTCCAGCAGCGGGGTGAGGGCGCCTGGGGCCAGTTGAATGGCCTTGTCGCGAACGATCGGATAGGTCTCGTCGAAGTACTTCTTCAGTTCGGCGTCGGCAGCCTTGGCGGCGGCTTCGCGCTTGGCTTCAGGCACTTGCGTCTGGAGGTACTGCGAACCCGCCTGTGCGATCGGAGCGCTCGATTGCTCGACCAGGCCGCGTGCCAGCGATTCGATGCCGGGGCGCTGGATGTCGATGAACTGCTTGATGAGCGTGGCCTTGTCCTGGGCCATGGCGGCCATCGAACTGCCAGCCAGGGCGACCGTCAGAAGCGCGAGTTTGATTTTTTTCACTGAGGATTCTCCGTTGAAGATGAGGAAGTACCGTCCGCGTCAGGCTCGGTTTCGCCATTCGCGTCGTTTTCGACGATACGTTGTAGCCCGCTGAGTTTGGCGCCTTCGTCGAGCCCGATCAGCGTAACGCCTTGCGTTGCGCGACCAAGTTCGCGAATTTCGGCAACCCGGGTGCGCACCAGCACGCCCTTGTCGGTGATGAGCATGATCTCATCATCCGCATGCACCAGAGTGGCGGCAACGACCTTGCCGTTGCGCTCACTCTGTTGAATCGCGATCATGCCTTTGGTTCCCCGGCCGTGGCGGGTGTATTCGGTAATGCTTGTCCGCTTTCCGTAACCATTTTCCGTGGCGGTGAGCACGCTTTGCTGCTCATCCTCGGCCACCAGCATGGCGATCACGCCCTGGCCCGGCTCCAGCGACATGCCGCGCACGCCGCGGGCGTTGCGGCCCAGCGGCCGGACGTCTTCCTCGTCGAAGCGCACGGCTTTTCCGTTGTCGCTGAAGAGCATCACGTCGTGCTTGCCGTCGGTGAGTGCCGCGCCGATCAGGTAATCGCCTTCATCGAGGTTCACGGCAATGATGCCGCCTTTGCGCGGGTTGTTGAACTCGTCGAGCGCCGTCTTCTTGACCGTGCCCATCGAGGTTGCCATGAATACGTATTGGTCGGCCGGGAAGTTGCGCTTATCGCCGGTCAGGGCGAGGGCGACGTTGATCTTCTCGCCTTCCTGCAGCGGGAACATGTTGACGATGGGGCGTCCGCGCGAGCCGCGTGAACCCGCCGGCACTTCCCACACCTTGAGCCAATACAGCCGGCCGCGGTTCGAGAAGCACAGGATGTAGTCGTGCGTGTTGGCGATGAAAAGCTGGTCGATCCAGTCGTCTTCCTTCGTGGCCGTGGCCTGCTTGCCGCGACCACCGCGTTTTTGTGCGCGGTACTCGCCCAGCGGCTGGCTCTTGATGTAGCCGCTGTGCGAGAGCGTGACGACCATGTCGGTCGGCGTGATCAGGTCTTCGGTCGAGAGGTCGTAGGCGCTGTGCTCCACCAGGCTGCGGCGCGCGCCGGTCTTCGACTGGCCGAACTCCTGCTTGATGGTGCCGAGTTCTTCGCCAATGATGGTCGAGACGCGTTCGGGCTTGGCGAGGATGTCGAGCAGGTCGTCGATCTCGGCCATCACGTCCTTGTATTCGGCGACGATCTTGTCCTGCTCGAGGCCGGTCAGGCGCTGCAGGCGCATCTGCAGGATTTCCTGGGCTTGCGTTTCCGACAGGCGGTAGAGGCCGTCGCCGCCCATGCCGAACTCGCGCTCGAGGCCTTCGGGGCGGTAGTCGTCCGCGTTGATCACGCCGCCGTCGGCGCGCGTGCGCGTGAGCATTTCGCGCACCAGCTTGCTGTCCCAGCTGCGGGTCATCAGCTCGGCCTTGGCAACGGGTGGCGTGGGCGATTCGCGGATGATGCGGATGAATTCGTCGATGTTGGCGAGCGCCACCGCCAGGCCTTCGAGCACGTGGCCGCGTTCGCGGGCCTTGCGCAGCGTGAAGACGGTGCGGCGCGTGACCACTTCGCGGCGGTGCTGCAGGAATACCTGGATCAGGTCCTTCAGGTTGCACAGCTTGGGCTGGCCGTCTACCAGCGCCACCATGTTGATGCCGAAGGTGTCCTGCAGCTGCGTCTGCTTGTAGAGGTTGTTGAGCACCACCTCGGGCACTTCGCCGCGCTTGAGCTCGATCACCAGGCGCATGCCCGACTTGTCGGACTCGTCCTGGATGTGGCTGATGCCTTCGATCTTCTTCTCGTGCACCAGCTCGGCCATGCGTTCCTGCAGCGTCTTCTTGTTGACCTGGTAGGGGAGCTCGTCGACGATGATCGCCTGGCGCTGGCCGCGGTCGATGTCCTCGAAGTGGCACTTGGCGCGCATCACGACCTTGCCGCGGCCGGTGCGGTAGCCGTCCTTCACGCCGTTGATGCCGTAGATGATGCCGGCGGTGGGGAAGTCGGGCGCCGGCACGATTTCCATCAGCTCGTCGATGCTGGCTTCGGGGTTGCGCAGCAGGTGCAGGCAGGCGTCGACAACCTCATTCAGGTTGTGCGGCGGGATATTGGTGGCCATACCGACCGCAATACCGCCGGAGCCATTGACCAGCAAATTCGGCAACTGGCTGGGCAGCACTTTCGGTTCTTTTTCCGAACCGTCGTAATTGTCCTGAAAGTCGACAGTTTCCTTATCGATATCGGCCAGCATTTCGTGCGCAATTTTGGCCAGCCGGATTTCCGTATACCGCATTGCGGCCGCGTTGTCTCCATCGACCGACCCGAAGTTGCCCTGGCCGTCGACCAGCATGTGGCGCATCGAGAAATCCTGGGCCAGTCGCACGATGGTGTCGTAGACCGACTGGTCGCCGTGCGGGTGATATTTACCGATCACGTCACCGACGATACGGGCCGACTTCTTGTATGGCCGGTTCCAATCGTTGTTGAGCTCATGCATCGCGTACAGCACGCGCCGGTGCACGGGCTTGAGGCCATCGCGGGCGTCGGGGAGCGCTCGGCCCACGATCACGCTCATGGCGTAATCGAGATAGCTGCTGCGCATTTCCTCTTCGAGACTGATGGGCAGGGTTTCTTTTGCGAAGGAGGTCATGAGCAAGGGGCTGGCGGCAGGAAGGCGAAATTTTACGCTGTGAGGGGTGTCGCACCGCCGCAACACAAGCGGCCTATTCCGCCTCCGTCCTACGCTTCCGGGCTGTCCAGCGGCCTGTTTGCCAAAGACCCTATGGCACAATCGCCTCAACGTTTTGGGTGGTGGTCACTTAAAGCGTCCTTGATTCGCAGCGCGGCTGCGGCTTTTTCCCCAAGAGGAGAACCATGAAGAAACTGAATAAAGTGGCGATGATGTTTGCAGTCGCTGCGCTCGCCACTGCCGCCGGCGCGCAGACCCGTGTCACCGCTGCGGACGGCGGTCCTACGATCGACAACTGGCAAAACGGCACCGGCGAACTGGTTTGGAAGAACGGCACGAACGAACTGTGCTGGCGCGATGCCAACTGGACGCCGGCTACGGCTGCCGCTGGTTGCGACGGCGCTCTGGTTCCTGCTGCTCCGGCTGCTGTTGCTCCGACCCCTGCTGCTCCGGCCGCACCGGCCGCGCCGCAAGTCGCTGCCAACAAGGTGACCTTCGCTGCTGACGCCTTCTTCGACTTCGACAAGTCGGTTCTGAAGCCCGAAGGTCGCGCCAAGCTGACCGACCTGGTCGAGAAGATCCGTGGCGTGAACCTCGAAGTCATCATCGCTGTGGGCCACACCGATTCGATCGGTACGGACGCCTACAACCAGCGTCTGTCGGTGCGTCGCGCCGAAGCCGTCAAGGCCTTCCTGGTCTCGAAGGGCATCGAACGCAACCGCGTCTACACCGAAGGCAAGGGCGAGAAGCAGCCTGTGGCTGACAACCGCACCAAGGAAGGCCGCGCCAAGAACCGTCGCGTGGAAATCGAAGTGGTCGGCACTCGCGCCAACTAATCAATCGATTCCATCGATCATGAAAACCCCGCCTAGGCGGGGTTTTTTTATGGCCGTCGAATTCGCGATTGATCCTTTGTCGGCAAAGCCGACACGGTGCTTATCGGTCATTGCTCGTTTCATAATCGCTGTATGACAGAAAACGTGAATGCGGATCCCGCCGAACTGGCCAAGTTTTCAGAGCTCGCACATCGTTGGTGGGATTTGGAGAGCGAATTCCGCCCGTTGCATGAAATCAATCCGCTGCGCCTGGACTGGATTGACGGAATTGCGCCAATTTCGCAGCGCCGCGTGCTTGATATCGGCTGCGGCGGCGGCATCCTGGCCGACTCGATGGCTCGCAAGGGTGCCGAGGTGCTGGGCATCGACCTTGCGGGCAAGGCGCTCAAGGTCGCGCAACTGCATGCGCTCGAGGCCGGCACCCGCGGAGTGAAGTACCGCGAAATCAGTGCTGAGGCGCTGGCCGCCGAACAGCCCGGTAGCTTTGATGTCGTCACCTGCATGGAGATGCTCGAGCATGTGCCGCAGCCAGCCTCGGTGATCCAGGCCTGCTCAGCGCTCGTCAAGCCGGGGGGTTGGGTGTTCTTCTCGACGATCAACCGCAATCTGAAGTCGTTCATGTTTGCGATCGTGGGCGCCGAGTACGTCCTCGGCATGCTGCCGCGCGGGACCCACGAATATGCAAAGCTGATCCGGCCCAGCGAACTGGCCGGCTACTGCCGCGCGGCGGGCTTGGATCTGCGGCACACCCGCGGCATGGAGCACAACCCGTTGACCCGGCGCTACTGGCTCAGCGGCGACACCAGCGTCAACTACATGTTCGCCACGCAGAAGCCGGCCTCGCCGGATCCAAGGAAATGATGGGCGCGCAGACGCGGGCCGTGCTGTTCGACCTCGACGGCACGCTGATCGACAGTGCGCCCGATCTGGGTGCTGCAGCCGACAAGATGCGCACCGATCGCGGCCTCCATTCATACCCGCTGGAGCGCTACCGCCCCATGGCCGGAGCAGGCGCGCGCGGCATGCTCGGTATCGCTTTCGGCATCACGCCGGATTCGCCCGAGTTCAATGAGCTGCGCGAAGAGTTCTTCGTGGCTTATGAGCGCCGCATGCTGCTCAACACGCAGGTATTCGACGGTATCCAGGCGCTGATCGAGGCGCTGCGCGAGCTTGGGTTGCTGTGGGGCGTCGTCACCAACAAGTCGATGCGCTTTACCGATCCGCTGACGCGCGCCATTCCGCTTTTCGCGAGTGCGGGCGCGGTAGTGAGCGGCGACACCACGCCATTTGCGAAGCCGCATCCCGAGCCCTTGCATGAGGCGGCGCGCCGGCTCGGCGTGCCATCGGAGGCATGTGTCTACGTCGGCGACGACGAGCGCGACATCATCGCGGGCCGGGCTGCGGGCATGCGCACGGTTGCGGCGACCTATGGCTACATGGGGCCGCAGGCCGATTCGACGCTCTGGCAGGCGGATGCTTCAATCTCTTCGCCCCTTGAGCTCTTGAAGTTACTCAATAGAGCCTAAAATGTGAGGCTTGGGGCTGCACTGGTTTCGACGTGGGTTCGGAGTCGCAGCGGGGCATGTCGAGCTGAATGCGCTCGTAAAACAGATTCAAACAAACTAACTGCAAACGACGAACGTTTCGCACTCGCTGCTTAATTGCCAGTGAGCCTTGCAACAGTTGGCCGATGGGCTGGGCAAGGGGGTCTGGAGCAATCCTGACCTCCCGGCTGCAAGGATAATTACATGGGCTGGCTCCGATCCGGGTACCTTGGGTCGGGGCGAGAAAATAGGGTGCTGGCGTCCGGTTTAGCGTGTGACTGCGCGACTCCGGAAGCGAGACTCAAATCAGATCACTAAACATGTAGAACTGCGCGATGAAGGCTTGCGGACGGGGGTTCAAATCCCCCCAGCTCCACCACATTTCTCAACGCGGGCCTCACTGAACAAGGGCTTGCAGATGCTGGACCATGTCCAGCGCCCAGACTCAGTTGCACTGGAACAGGACGCCCTGTTCTGCAGGCGCCTTGCCGAGCCAGCGCGGCGTCTTGCTTCGCGCGTCGCAATAGTCCGAGGCTTGTACGTATGTCTTGGCCCGCAGCACGCCGTCGCGAACCTGCGTCACTTCGTTGGGGGGTGTCGAGCAGCCGGTGAGGACCAAGGCAAGCGGAAGCAGTGTGCGCCAATTCATCGGGTCATTCTAAGACCGGCGATCGCTGGAGCCGGGCCCGCGCTCGGGGTAGAGATACTTGAAGTATTCACCGGACTTGCCGAACAACTGGTGCGCCAACCGCACGGGATCTTCACTCTTGTGCTTCTCGTAGAGCACAGGCCCCCAGATGATGAAGCCGTCGATGCTGAGGCTTCTCGGCGAAGGCTCGATGGCCTTCCACGCGTGCGCGAACTTCGAGATCCAGGCCAGCGCTTCCTTGAGCGCGTGGTTGGGCGCAGCGGTTGTTTCTTCGGTCAGAGACATGGCAGGTATCCTTTCTGAAAAGACTGTATAAATATACAGTAAACTGTGTCCCAGCCGAAATTTCTCCTTGACGGGTAACCGTCCCCCGCTGGTCAACCTGTGCGGGGACCTCGATGCATGCCAAGCAGAGAGGCTTTCAAGCCCAGCCCTCGCGGCTGGGCTTTTTTCTGTGCCATTCGCGCGGCCTGCGCGGGCTCGTTTTTTTTGCCCGAACGCGGGCTATAGTCGGCCAGCGTTGTCACATTGCATTTGCTGCAATCCATCGCTGCCCGCGGTGCCCGTACCAAGGCACTGCCGCTTGCCCAGATCCCGAAAAGGACGCCCGTGCCGGATTCGCTGACTTCAGAGTTGACCACTTACTACGACACGGTGCCCTATGACTCGCATCCGTTTCCACAGTCGGCAATGGAGCATCTGGAAGCGCTGGCATTTCTCTTCGGGCTCGATGTTCCGTCCCCTGCAACGGCCCGCGTGCTGGAGCTCGGCTGCGCGGCCGGCGGCAACCTGATTCCCTTTGCGGCGCGCCACCCCGAGGCTTCTGCGATCGGCGTCGACCTCTCGACGGTGCAGGTGGCGCAGGGCATGGCGGCCATCGGGCGCGCCGGGCTGTCGAACATCGAGCTCAAGGCCTTCAACCTTGCGGACATCGACGCCTCGTTCGGCCAGTTCGACTACATCGTGTGCCACGGCGTCTACAGCTGGGTGCCGGGCCCGGTGCAGGACGCGATCCTGCGCATCTGCTCGGAGAACCTCGCGCCGAGCGGCGTGGCCTATGTGAGCTACAACGTGTACCCCGGCTGGAAGGCGCGCGAGATCGTGCGCGACGCAATGATCCTGCGCGGTGGCCCACGCGATACGCCCGACGAAAAGCTGTCCTATGCACGCGGCATGCTCGATTTCCTCGAGCAGTCGGCCCGCGCCGACAGCGTGCTCAAGAAGACGCTCGAGGAGGCGATGCCGATCGTGCGCAGCGCCAACAGCTCGTACCTGCTGCACGAGTTCCTCGAGCCCTGCAACGCCCCGTGCTATTTCAAGGAGTTCGTGGCGCGCGCGAACGTTCACGGCCTCGCCTACCTGGCCGATGCGGAGCCGTCGACGATGTTCGTGCAGAACTACGGCGACAAGGTGCGCGATCCGCTGCTGCGCGAATGCGGCGGCAGCCAGGTCATGATGGAGCAGTACCTCGACTTCCTGGTCAATCGCACCTTCCGCCAGACCCTGCTGGTCAAGCAGGAGCAGGCCAGGCATATCCGCTACAAGCTGGAGCCCGCGCGCATCCGTTTGCTCGAGTTCGCCGGCGTCTTCAAGGCCGACGGCGGCGAGGCGCTCACGCTCGATGCCCGCGAGCAGCCGTGCAGCGCGATCCAGGGCCGCAAGGTCACGCTGCGGGTACCGGTGCACAAGGCGGTGGCGCATCTGCTCGACATGCGTTATCCGGCGTCGATGTCGGTCCCGGCCCTCATCGAGGCCACCTCCGCGCTCACGGCGCAGCCGCCCGCCGAAGTCGAGGCGGCCGTGCTGGCCATGCTCGAGGAGCTGCTGATCCTCGGCGCCCTGCGCATCCGCCGCACTGCGGTGCCGGCGGCCGACGCGATTTCCGACCGGCCGCGGGTCCTGCCCGCTGTTCGGGGTGCTTCCGGCCTTGCGTCAGGCGCCGGTGCCACAGCCAACACCTGCAATCAATGGCACGAGCCCGTGGTGCTGACGCTGCTCGAGCGAAGCCTGCTGCCGCTGCTCGACGGCACACACTCGCACGACGCCCTGGCTGAGCATCTCGAAGCGGAAGTGCGCAGCGATCGCCTGCGCTTCGTCAAGGACGACAAGCCGCTGACCGACCCGCCGGCAGTCAAGGAATTCGCCCGCCAGCAGGTCGCGCTGGCGCTCGACGCCCTGCGCCGCAAGGCACTGCTGACGGCCTGAACTTCATTCTTCATCACGCCCAAGAGGAGACTTTCACATGCAACAAATCCAATGGACCCCGAAGCTGCGCGCTGCCGTCGCCGCGGTGCTCGCGCTGGCGGCCGCCGGCGCGGCGAATGCCGCGTCGGTGGCGCCCGTCGCATCCGAGCACGGGATGGTCGTGAGCGCGCAGCACCTGGCCAGCAAGGTCGGTGTCGACGTGCTCAAGCGCGGCGGCAACGCGGTCGATGCGGCGGTGGCCGTGGGTTATGCGCTGGCGGTGGTGTATCCGGCCGCCGGCAATCTCGGCGGCGGCGGCTTCATGACTGTGCAGCTGGCCGATGGCCGCAAGACCTTCCTCGACTTCCGCGAGAAGGCGCCGCTGACCGCCACGGCCAATATGTACCTCGACAAGGACGGCAACGTCATCAAGGGCCTGAGCACCAACGGGCACCTCGCCGTGGGCGTGCCGGGCTCGGTCTCCGGCATGGAGTACGCGCGCGAAAAGTACGGCACGATGAAGCGCGCCGACCTGATCGCCCCGTCGATCCAGCTGGCCGACAAGGGCTTCGCGCTGGAGCAGGGCGACATCGACATGCTGCTCACGGCCACCAACGATTTCAAGAAGGACCCCGTCTCCGGCGCGATCTTCCTCAACAAGGGCGAGCCTTTCGCCGTCGGCCAGAAGCTGGTGCAGAAAGACCTCGCCAGGACGCTGAAGGAAATCAGCGCCAAGGGCACCGAGGGGTTCTACAAGGGCTGGGTGGGCCAGGCCATCGTGGCTTCCAGCCAGGCCGGCAAGGGCATCATCACGCAGGCCGACCTCGACCAGTACAAGACGCGCGAACTCGCGCCGGTCGAGTGCGACTACCGCGGCTACCGTGTGGTGTCGGCGCCGCCGCCCAGCTCGGGCGGCGTGATCATCTGCGAGATGCTCAACATCCTCGAGGGCTATCCGCTCAAGGACCTGGGCTTCCGCTCGGCGCAATCGGTGCACTACCAGATCGAAGCCATGCGCCATGCCTACGTGGACCGCAACAGCTACCTGGGCGACCCCGACTTCGTGAAGAACCCGCTCGAGCGACTGCTCGACAAGGGCTACGCCGAGAAGATCCGCGCCGCCATCGACCCGAAGAAGGCCGGCGTCTCGAAGGACATCAAGCCCGGCGTGGCGCCGCATGAAGGCAGCAACACCACCCACTATTCGATCACCGACCAGTGGGGCAACGCGGTGTCGGTCACCTACACGCTGAACGACTGGTTCGGCGCCAAGGTCACGGCTGCCAAGACCGGTGTGCTGCTGAACAACGAGATGGACGACTTCACCGCGAAGGTGGGTGTGCCCAACCTCTACGGCCTGGTGCAGGGCGAGGCCAACAAGATCGAGCCGGGCAAGCGCCCGCTGAGCTCGATGAGCCCGACCATCGTGTCGAAGGACGGCAAGCCGGTGTTCGTGGTCGGCACGCCGGGCGGCAGCCGCATCATCACGGCTGTGCTGCACACCATCCTGAACGTCGTCGACTACGGAATGAACGTGCAGGAGGCCGTCGACGCGCCGCGCTTCCACCAGCAGTGGCTGCCCGACGTCACCAACGTCGAGACCTTCGCGCTGAGCCCCGACACGCGCAAGATCCTGACCGACATGGGCCACAACCTGGGCGTGCCGCAGCCGGCCAACCACCTGGCGGCGATCATCGTCGGTGCGCCATCCCTTGGCGGCAAGCCGGTCGGCGCCAACCGCTTCTATGGCGCCAACGACCCCCGCCGCAACACCGGCCTGGCCGCCGGCTACTGATACTGCGGCAAACTAGAAGGCGGTCGTGCCCTTGTCGGCACGGCCGCTTTTTTCATTTTTCATGCACCTGCAAGACATCCTCTACACCCAAGGCTTCGGCACGCGCCGCGTGTGCGCGGGCCTGGTCCAGCAAGGCCACGTGACCGTCGCGGGCCAGGCCGTGACCGACCCCTTTGCCGATCTCGATCCCGACGGCCTGCTTTTCACCGTCCAGGGCACCGCGTGGGCGTACCACGAGAAGGCCTATCTGATGCTGCACAAGCCGGCCGGCACCGAGTGCTCCCAGAAGCCCTCGACCTACCCGAGCATCTACACGCTGCTGCCGTCGCCGCTGCGCCTGCGCCCCAACAAGGGGGCGGTGCAGGGCGTGCAGGCGATCGGCCGGCTCGACCAGGACACCACCGGCCTGCTGCTGATGACCGACGACGGTCAGTTCATCCACAAGATGGGTTCGCCCAAGCATCATGTGCCGAAGGTCTATGAAGTGACGGCCAAGCACCCGGTGGACGAAGCGCAGATCGCGAAGCTGCTGGCCGGCGTCGTGCTCGACGACGACCCGAAGCCCGTGCGCGCGGCCGCTTGCGAATCCGACAGCCCGCTGCACCTGCGGCTCACGCTTACCGAGGGCAAATACCACCAGGTCAAGCGCATGCTGGCGGCGGTCGGCAACCGGGTCGAGGGACTGCATCGTTCGCGCATCGGCGACCTGGCGCTGCCCGGCGACCTGGCGCCGGGGCAGTGGCGGTGGCTGACGGCCGAAGAGGTCGCGGCGCTGCGCGCGCCGGCCAAGCCGGCGAAACCGGCGAAATAGAGGGGAAAAGCGAGCGAAAGAGCGTATTCCCGGTCAGCCAGCCATAAGACCTGGCCGTTAAGATTCGCAGCTCTCTCTCGGAACCTTCCCTTGCGACTCCCTGCTCGACCGAACGGCCGCACCGCGGCCTTCCTGCTTTCCTGTCTGACGGCCCTGGCGGCACACACCGCTGCTGCCGCGCCGGCCGAACCTCCGCCGATCTTCGTGCTCAACTCGCTGGATGCCAACGTGAGCGTGATCAATCCGGTCGACTGGACGGAAAAGCAGCGCATCGCCACCGGCAAGGAGCCGCACCACCTCTACATGACGCCCGACGAGAAATCGGTCATCGTGGCCAACTCGGCGGGCGATTCGCTGACCTTCCTGAACCCCCGCACGGCCGAAGTGCAGCGCGTGGTCTACGGCATCATCGATCCGTACCAGCTGCAGTTCTCGCGCGACATGAAGTGGTTCGTCACGGCGGGCAACCGCCTGAACCACGTCGACATCTACCGCTGGGACGGGAAAGACCTGAAGCTGGCCAAGCGCATCGCCAGCGGCAAGACGCCCAGCCACATCTGGATCGACAACACCAGCACCATCGCCTACGTGACGATGCAGGACAGCGACGAGATGATCGCCATCGACCTGCCGACGCAGACCGTCAAGTGGCGCACCGCCACCGGCACCATGCCGGCCGACATCTTCGGCGTGCACAACGACAAGACCCTGCTGGTGGGGCTGACCGGCAGCGACGGCGTGCAGGTGTTCGACGTGGCCGGCGCCGAGCCGAAGCTGGTCGGCAAGATCCCCACCGGCAAGGGCGCCCACGCCTTCCGTTCGGCCGGCGACGGCAAGAGCGTGTTCGTGAGCAACCGCGTGGCCAACAGCATCAGCCGGATCGACCTGGCGACGCTGAAGGTCATCGCGAACTATCCCGTGCCCGGTGGCCCCGACTGCATGGACGTCTCGGCCGATGGCAAGACGCTGTACGTGACTTCGCGATGGGCCAAGAAGCTCAGCGTGGTCGACCTGGCCAGCAACAAGGTCGTGCGCCAGGTCAACGTCGGCCGTTCGCCGCACGGTGTCTGGACGCTCGATCATGGCAAGCGCATCTAGCCGCATCGGCGCGGCCCTCGCGTTGTCGCTGGCCGGGGCCCTGGCGCCCGTGGCCTGGGGCGCGCAGCCGGGCGCCACCTGCGAAAAGCCCGTGTACCTGACCTTCGACACCGGCCACATGGGCGTCGCCCCGCTGGTGGCCGACGTGCTCAAGCGGCAGGACGTGCGCGTCACCTTCTTCGCCGCCGCCGAGCGCACCCAGACCGACGGCGACAGCCTCGACGACCATTGGGCGCCGTGGTGGAAGGCGAGGGCGGCCGAGGGCAACGAGTTCGGCTCCCACACTTACGACCACGCGTACTGGCGCGCCGACGTCAAGGGCGCGCCGCCGAGCTTCCGCATCAAGCCTTCGGCCGGCCCGCAGGACGGCAAGGAATCGACCTGGAGCGCGGCCGAGTACTGCGCCAACATCCGCAAGTCGTCCGACCGCCTGGCCGCCATCACGGGCAAGAAACCGCTGCCGCTGTACCGCGCGCCGGGCGGCAAGACGTCCCCCGCGTTGCTGGCCGCCGCCGAGGGCTGCGGCTACAAGTACGTCGGCTGGGCACCCGCCGGCTTCCTCGGCGACGAACTGCCGAGCGAGAAGTTCAGCAACGCCAGGCTGCTGACGCAGGCGCTCGACACCATTCGCCCTGGCGACATCCTGCTCGCGCACCTGGGCATCTGGTCGCGCAAGGACCCGTGGGCGCCGGCCAACCTCGAGCCGCTGATCGTCGGTCTCAAGGCCAAGGGCTTCTGTTTCCAGACGCTGCGCCAGCATCCGGACTTCCGCGCCTGGATCGCATCCCACCCCTGACCGAGTTGCCGCCATGATCGATTGGCTGACAGACGCCTTTTCCGCCCTGCAGGGCTGGTTCTTCGAGACCGCCGTGCAGCCGCTGGTCTATGCCGTCGGCCTCGGCGGCTGGACCGAGGACGCCTTCGATGCCACCGGCTGGCTGCTGGTCGGCCTCATCCAGATCCTGGTGCTGATCGCGGTCATCGGGCCGCTGCAGCGCTGGCGCTCGGTGGAGCCGGTGGTCGATCGCCATGCGGTCCGCATCGACGTGCTCTACACGCTGATCCACCGCCTCGGCCTGTTCCGGCTGGCGCTGTTCTTCACGCTGCAGCCCTTCTTCGACGACGCACTGGGCAGCTTGCGCACGGCGGGGTGGGGCACCTTTCATCTCGACGAGGTGTGGCCCGGCGTGACCGACGTGCCGGTGGTGGCCTTCGCCATCTACCTCGTGGTGCTCGACTTCGTCGGCTACTGGATCCATCGCGGCCAGCACCAGTTCAACTGGTGGTGGGGCCTGCATTCGCTGCACCACTCGCAGCGCCAGATGACCATGTGGAGCGACGACCGCAACCACCTGCTCGACGACATCGTCCATGACACGCTGATCGTCATCGTGGCGCAGCTGATCGGCGTGGCGCCGGGGCAGTTCATCGCCTTCGTCGCCTTCACGCAGCTCAGCGAAAGCCTGCAGCACGCCAACCTGCGGCTGAGCTTCGGCGCCATCGGCGAGCGGCTGTGGATCAGCCCGCGCTTCCACCGGCTGCACCACAGCATCGGACTGGGGCACGAGTCGAACGGCAAGAGCACGCTGGGCGGCCACAACTTCGGCGTGCTGCTGCCGTGGTGGGACATGCTGTTTCGCACCGCGAACTTCGAGGACCGCTACGACCCGACCGGCATCCGCGACCAGGTCGAGCCGGACGCGACTGGGCGCGTGCGCGACTACGGCCGTGGCTTCTGGGCCCAGCAGTGGCTCGGCCTGAAGCGGATGGCCGGTCGCGGCTGAGGGGCTCCGGGCCCTGAAAGGCGCGTCCGACGCGTTATCCTCGCTGCCTCATGCGCCTGCTCCTCGACTCCTTCTGGCGCGCGGTCGCCTATTGCATGCTGCCGCGCGTGATCGTGCTGTCGCTGCTGCCTTTGGGCCTGATGGTGGTGCTGGCCGCGGGGCTCGGTTACTTCTACTGGGACGACGCGGTCGTATGGACGCGCGGCGCGCTCGACGCCTGGCCGCTGCTGTCGAGCTTCTGGGCCTGGATCGGCCGTCTTTTCTCCGGTGACGTCACTTCCGCACTGGCGTCCCTGGTCGTGGTGTTTGCCGCCACCCCGGTGATCGTGGTGCTCTGCCTGCTGATCGTGGCCGGCTTCATGGCGCCCGCGCTGACCAAGCTGGTGGCCGAGCGGCGCTTTCCCTCGCTCGAACAGAAAAAGGGCGCTTCGTTCTTCGGCAGCGTCGCGCGTTCGCTGGGCGTCACCATCCTGGCGCTGATCGCCCTCGTGGTGTCGATGCCGCTGTGGCTCATTCCGCCGCTGGTGCTGATCCTGCCGCCACTGATCTGGGGCTGGCTCACCTACCGCGTGATGAGCTTCGATGCGCTGGCCGAGCATGCCAGCCCCGAGGAGCGCACCGCGCTGCTGCGCGCGCATCGGCTGCCGCTGCTGTGCATCGGCGTGCTTTGCGGCTACCTGGGCGCCGCGCCCAGCATCGTCTGGGCATCAGGCCTGCTGTTCGCCGCCGCCTTCTTCGTGCTGGTGCCGATCGCCATCTGGATCTACACACTGGTCTTCGCCTTCTCGGCGCTCTGGTTCGCGCACTACTGCCTCGACGCGCTGGCGCAGCTGCGCGCCCAGCGCGCCGTGGCCGAAGCGTCGACCGCCGCCGGCACCACGTCGGCCCTCGAAGCCGAGGGAGCCAGCAAGGCCGCACTCTCTCAATGGGGTTCACCATGACACGCGCATTCGGTCTCATCGTCGTCGGCGACGAGATCCTTTCCGGCAAGCGGGCCGACAAGCACATGGCCAAGGTCATCGAGCTGCTCGCCGCGCGCGGCCTGCAGCTCGGCTGGGCGGAGTACGTGGGCGACGAGCCCACGCGCATCACCGCCGCGCTCATGCGTGCCTTTGCCTCGGGCGACATCGTTTTCTCGACCGGCGGCATCGGCGCCACGCCCGACGACCATACCCGCCAGTGCGCTGCGCAGGCGCTGCGCGTGCCGCTCGCGCTGCACCCCGAAGCCGAGATGCTGATCCGCGAACGCATGCGGGACACGGCGGACGAACAGGGCCTGCCCTATGAGCCCGACCGTCCTGACAACATCCACCGCCTCAACATGGGCGTGTTCCCGCAGGGCGCGACCATCATCCGCAACCCGTACAACAAGATTCCGGGTTTCAGCATCGACCACGTGCATTTCGTGCCGGGCTTTCCGGTCATGGCCTGGCCCATGATCGAGTCCGTGCTCGACAGTCGCTACGCCGACCTGTTCACCCGCAATGCCGTCGCCGAGAAATCGGTGATCGTTTTCGGTGCCATGGAAGCCACGCTGACCCCGCTCATGCAGGCCATCGAGGCCGCGCACGCCGGCATCAAGGTGTTCAGCCTGCCCAGTGTCGACCACCCTGAATATGGCCGGCACATCGAGCTGGGCGTCAAAGGCGACCCCGGCCGGCTCGATGCCGCCTATATCCAGCTGATCGAAGGGTTGCACACCTTTGATGCCAAGCTTGGCCCAGAATTGGTGCGCTGATGTCGATTGCACCAATTTGGTGAATTTCCGCCTCTATTTGGGGTTTGCAGCGCTCGCCAAAGCGTCGTCCGGTGAGGCGACAATGGCACAGAAACTGCATCCCTCGTCCCTGTATTCCTAACCACCATCCAACTCAGGAGAAACTGATGGCAAAGACCGTCGCCGATGTACTCAAGCTCGTCAAGGAAAACGAGGTCAAGTTCGTCGACTTCCGCTTCACCGACACCCGTGGCAAAGAGCAGCACGTCACCGTGCCGGTCTCGGCTTTCGATGAAGACAAATTCACCTCGGGCCACGCGTTCGACGGTTCGTCCATCGCCGGCTGGAAGGGCATCGAAGCTTCGGACATGCAGCTCATGCCCGACCCGAACACCGCCAACATCGACCCCTTCTTCGAAGAAACGACGCTGATCCTGACCTGCGACGTGATCGACCCCGCCGACGGCAAGGCCTACGAGCGCGATCCGCGTTCGCTCGCCAAGCGCGCCGAAGCCTACATGAAGGCCTCCGGCCTGGGCGACACCGCCTTCTTCGGTCCGGAACCCGAGTTCTTCGTGTTCGACGGCGTCCGCTGGAAGAACGACATGTCGGGCTGCTTCGTGAAGATCGACTCCGAAGAAGCCTCGTGGAACACCGACAAGGAATACGAGCACGGCAACACCGGCCACCGTCCCGCAGTCAAGGGCGGCTACTTCCCGGTTCCCCCGGTCGACAGCTTCCAGGACATGCGCTCGGAAATGTGCCTGGTGCTCGAATCGCTCGGCATCCCGGTCGAAGTGCATCACCATGAAGTGGCCAACGCCGGCCAGATGGAACTGGGCACCAAGTTCAGCACGCTGGTCCAGCGCGCCGACTGGGTCCAGCTGCAGAAGTACGTGATCCACAACGTGGCCCACGCCTACGGCAAGACCGCCACCTTCATGCCCAAGCCCATCGTCGGTGACAACGGCTCCGGCATGCACGTGCACCAGTCGGTCTGGAAGGACGGCAAGAACCTGTTCGCCGGCGACGGCTACGCAGGTCTCTCGGACTTCGCCCTGCACTACATCGGCGGCATCATCAAGCACGCCCGCGCCCTGAACGCCATCACGAACCCCGGCACCAACAGCTACAAGCGCCTGGTGCCCGGCTTCGAAGCCCCGGTGAAGCTGGCTTACTCGGCCAAGAACCGCTCGGCCTCGATCCGCATTCCGTTCGTGGCCAACCCGAAGGGCCGCCGCGTCGAAGCGCGCTTCCCCGATCCGCTGATGAACCCGTACCTCGGCTTCGCTGCGCTGCTGATGGCGGGCCTCGACGGCGTCGAAAACAAGATCCATCCGGGCGAAGCCGCCAGCAAGGACCTGTACCACCTGCCGCCGGAAGAAGACGCGCTGATCCCGACCGTCTGCCACAGCCTCGACCAGGCCCTGGAATACCTGGACAAGGACCGTGCGTTCCTGACCAAGGGCGGCGTGTTCACCGATGCATACATCGATGCGTACATCGAGCTGAAGATGCAGGAAGTCACGCGCTTCCGCATGGCGACCCACCCGGTCGAGTTCGACATGTACTACTCGCTGTAAAGGCGAGCCCCTGACGGGGATTCAAGACAAAAGGACGGCCTCGGCCGTCCTTTTTCATTGGCCTGGAACATTTGGTCACGGTTGGCATCGAATTGCACGAAAATGCACCTTTGTCGCCGCCCTCCACCGATACACATGAAGACTGCTTCTCTCATTTTTCTGGCCGGTTCATTGATCGCGCTACCGGCGCTCGCGCAGGAGCGCGTCTGGCGTTGCGGCAACGAGTACACCAACAACGCCACCATCGCCCAGCAGAAGGGCTGCAAGGTCATGGAAGGCGGCAACGTCACGGTCGTGCAAGGCACGAAAACTTCTGGCGGCTCCGCGTCGTCCGGTGGCTCCTCCGCGGCACGCGCACCGGCGGGCAGCCCGCGTGTCGAAGGTGTCGACCAGCGCGCGCGCGACGGCGAGGCGCGCTCGGTGCTCGAAGCTGAACTCAAGAAGGCGGAGGCACGCCAGGCCGAGCTGCAGAAGGAATACAACAACGGCGAGCCTGAAAAGCAGGGCAGCGAAGGCCGCAACTACCAGAAGTACCTGGACCGCGTCGCCGAAATGAAGGCCGAGCTGGCGCGCAACGAAAGCGACATCGCCGGCATCCGCCGCGAGATCGGCCGCCTGCCGAACAAGCAGCAGCCGCAATAGCCATATGGTGTTCGGGAAGAAGGCGAGCGGCGCCAATCCGCGCTTCCAGTCCTTCGACCTGCTGTCCACGCTGATCGCGGTGGTCAACAGCAACGGCTCGGTGCTGTTTGCCAATGCAGGCCTCGAAGACGCACTGGGCACATCGCGGCGCACCCTCGAAGGGTCGCAGTTCGGTGCGTGCTTTCACGAGCCGCAGGTGCTGCGCACGGCGATCGACGGCGCGAGCAGCAACGACTTCGCCACCCTGCGCTACGAAGCCTTCCTGCGCCGCGTCAACCACGAGCTCATGCCGGTGCAGGTCACGCTCGCGCATGGCGACAAGAAGGGCGAACTCATCATCGAGATGTCGCCGCTCGAGCATCAGGTGCGGCAGGACCGCGAAGAGCGCCTCATCGACCAGGCGCAAGCCAACAAGGAACTCATCCGCAACCTCGCGCACGAGATCAAGAACCCGCTCGGCGGCATCCGCGGCGCGGCACAGCTGCTGCAGATGGAGGTCGAATCGCGCGACCTCATCGAATACACCCAGGTCATCATCCACGAGGCTGACCGGCTGCAGACGCTGGTCGACCGGCTATTGGCACCGCACCGCCGTCCGCACGTGGTGGGTGACGTCAACATCCACGAGGTGTGCGAGCGCGTGCGCTCGGTCATCCTTGCGGAGTTTCCGCGCGACCTGCACATCGAGCGCGATTTCGACGTGTCGATTCCCGAGTTCCGCGGCGACCGCGAGCAGCTCATCCAGGCCACGCTCAACATCACGCACAACGCTGCGCAGGCGCTGGCCGAGCGCCGCGCGGCCGGCGATGCGCAGATCACTTTCAAGACGCGCATCGCCCGCCAGGTGATCTTCAACAAGCAGTGGTATCGACTGGCACTGGAATTGCATGTCATCGACAATGGACCGGGTGTGCCGGACACGATCAAGGACCGCATCTTCTATCCGCTGGTATCGGGCAGGGAAGGCGGGACGGGGCTGGGATTGACGCTCGCACAGACTTTTGTGCAACAGCATCACGGCGTGATCGAGTGCGACAGCGTCCCGGGCCGAACCGATTTCAAGATATTGATACCGCTGCCCTAGCAGCCCGGCAACAAGGAGATGCATGAAGCCGATCTGGATAGTTGATGACGACCAATCGATTCGCTTCGTGCTCGAGAAGGCTCTGCTGCGCGAAGACTTGCCCACGCGCAGTTTCACGAACACGCGCGAGGTGCTCGCAGCACTCGAACAGGCCGCCGACGACGATCAGCAAGGTCCCCAGGTCCTGGTGAGCGACATCCGCATGCCCGGCGGCTCCGGGCTCGACCTGCTCGACAAGATCAAGGCCAAACATCCCGGCCTGCCCGTCATCATCATGACGGCCTTTTCAGACCTCGACAGCGCCGTCTCGGCCTTCCAGGGCGGCGCCTTCGAATACCTGCCCAAGCCCTTCGACCTGCCGCGCGCGGTCGAGCTCATCCGCCGCGCCGTCGACGAAAGCCAGCGCGAGGAAGTCGCCGAAGAACGCATGGTCGCCGCGCCCGAGATGCTCGGCCAGGCGCCCGCCATGCAGGACGTTTTCCGCGCGATCGGCCGGCTCTCGCAGAGCAACGTCACGGTGCTCATCACCGGCGAATCGGGCTCGGGCAAGGAACTGGTGGCGCGTGCGCTGCACAAGCACTCGCCGCGCGCCAACGGCCCCTTCGTGGCCATCAACACCGCGGCCATCCCGAAGGACCTGCTCGAGAGCGAACTCTTCGGCCATGAGCGCGGTGCCTTCACCGGCGCGCAGACCATGCGCCGCGGCCGCTTCGAGCAGGCCGAGGGCGGCACGCTGTTCCTCGACGAAATCGGCGACATGCCCTTCGACCTGCAGACGCGCCTGCTGCGCGTGCTGAGCGATGGCCATTTCTACCGCGTGGGCGGTCACAACTCGGTGAAGGCCAACGTGCGCGTGATCGCCGCGACCCACCAGGACCTGGAGCAGCGCGTCAAGCTCGGCGGCTTTCGCGAAGACCTGTTCCACCGCCTCAACGTGATCCGCTTGCGCCTGCCGGCATTGCGCGAACGCGGCGAAGACGTGCCCGCGCTCACGCGCCACTTCCTGCAGGTGAGCGCGCGCCAGCTCGGCGTCGAGCCCAAGCGCATTTCCGACGCGGCGCTGGCCAGGCTCGCGGCCTTCAGCTTTCCGGGCAATGTGCGCCAGCTCGAGAACATCTGCCACTGGCTGACCGTGATGGCACCGGCCCAGCTGATCGAAGCGAAGGACCTGCCGCCCGAGGTGATGGCCGTCGGTGCAGGCGCCGAGGCCCACGTGCCCGAAGCCGTGGCTGCCGCGCCGGCTGCGATGGCCCAGCCCGTCGCATCGCCGCCGATTGCGGCCAGCGGTGAGTCAGCGCCCGTGCCCGCCGTATCCGAATCCACCGAAGCGCATGCAGGCGTGAGCAGTTGGGAAAGTGGCCTGGAGGTCGAGGCGCAGGCGCTGCTGGCGGCGGGCCGCACCGACGTCTGGGACGTGCTCACGCGCCGCTTCGAGTCGAGGCTGATCCTCACGGCCCTGGCCAACACGCGAGGCCGCCGCATCGAGGCCGCGCAGAAGCTCGGCATCGGGCGCAACACCATCACCCGAAAGATCCAGGAACTCGGGATCGAATGAGAAGGCCCTTCGGGGCTTTTTTACGACGCGACCCCAGCAGGGATGCCGCGGAACCGGCTTTGCCGGGCCGCCGGTATCGCCCCCTGCAGGGGGTGTGCCAAGCTACCTGCTGCGCTGGCCGAGCGTCAGCGAATCGATCTGGAATTTCCCGCTCTTGTCCCAGAGCCAGGTGTCAACGTACGTGTGACCGCCCAGCTTGCCCGGATTGGGCAGCGGCGACGTGGCCTTGATCAGTTCGGCAATCATCGGCGGCACTTCGGGCGCATGGCTCGGCGTGCGGCTGAACGTGACGTTCACTACCTTCCCGGTGGCGTCGATCTCGGTCTCGACCACCACCACCGCATACACCAGCGGCGGTATCTTGCCCTTGTAGATGCGGCTTGCGTACTTGTTGTAGATGTGGCGCGCGCCGATCTTGCGGTACGTTCGCACGGCCGGCGTTTGTGCAGTGATCAGCCGCACGGTGGGCACGTTGCGGTCGTCCGCCACGGCTTCGCCGGCGGGGGCGGTCGCGGTGGCGCCCGTACCGCCTTCGGCCTTGTCAGTGGGCTTCAGCAGGGAGCAGGCGGACAGCGCGAGTGCGGTGGCCGCCAATGCGATGCGGCCTGCGATGCGGGTGGGCGCGGCCATCGGTCAGGCCCCCTGGTCCAGATCGAGCACCACCGGCGCATGGTCGCTCGGCTTTTCCCATTTGCGCGGCACGCGGTCAATGACGCAGCCCTTCACGCGCGGCACCAGCGGCTGGCTCACCAGGACGTGGTCGATGCGCAGCCCGCGGTTCTTCTGGTAGCCCAGCATGCGGTAGTCCCACCACGAATAGCTTTTCTCGGGCTGCTCGAACATGCGAAAGCTGTCTGTCAGGCCCAGGTCGAGCAGCGCCTTGAAATGGTTGCGCTCCTCGGTCGTGTGGTGGATCGTTTCCTTCAGGCCCACCGGGTCGAAGCTGTCGCGGTCTTCCGGCGTGATGTTGAAGTCGCCCAGCAGCACGAGGTTCGGGTTCGACACCATTTCCTGGCGCAGCCAGTCTCGCAGCGCGTCGAGCCACTTCAGCTTGTATTCGAACTTGTCGGTGCCCGGCGCCTGGCCGTTCACGAAGTAGCCGTTGACCACACGCAGCGGACCCGACGGCGTTTCAATGGTGGCCGCGATCACGCGCGACTGGTCGTCGGTGAAGCCACCGATGTTCTTCACCACGTCGCGCATTGGTGCAAGGCTGAGGACCGCCACGCCGTTGTAGGTCTTCTGGCCAAACACCGCCGCTTCGTAGCCGGCCGACTTGAGCACGTCGAGCGGGAACTTGTCGTCGGTCATCTTGAGCTCCTGCAGGCACAGCACGTCGACCGGATTGGCGATGAGCCAGTCGAGCACGTGCTGCAGGCGTGCGGTGAGGGAGTTGACGTTCCAGGTGGCGATTTTCATAAATTATTGTAAGTCATTGATTTCAAATGAAAATTTATCATTTTCAGAGCGTCTTTGGCAGCCTGCACCCCTTGGTGTGCCCGTTCGGCGTTTCGCTTTGCCTCGGTTGGCGTGCATGCAACTGATCAGCTTAGCAAAAGCACTCGAACTTCCATTGCTTCTCGGGTAAGCGGGCGCAACAGCAGCGGCACCGCAGGGCGACGCCGCCGCTAGGTGCTTACCACTATCGTCAACAATATTGTCAACAATAATGTTGACGTTAATTTCAACAAAGCCTAGATTACGCCCGACAGCCTCGGTGGTGCACTGGCCCGGACCAGCCCGACCCGCGACTGCAAAGTTCGCCAGCGTGCCGGGTCCTTTTCCTGCAGGCTGGCATCCGTGCCACTGCAAGGAGACAAACCGATGCAAAACACCATGACGGACGGCGCCAAGGCGACCGCCGCAGCCCCCGACGCCGCCCACCAGCCCACCAAGGTGCGCTGGAAGATCTTCCTGATGATGTTGTTCCTGATCTCGATCAACTACATCGACCGGGCCTCGCTTTCGGTGGCCATGCCGCTGATCGCCAAGGAATTCGACATCGGCCCGGCCGTGCAGGGCCTGCTGCTCAGTTCGTTCTTCTGGACCTATGCGCTGATGCAGATCCCGGGCGGCATGCTGGCCGACCGCTTCGGCCCGCGCGTCGTCATCGCTGGCGCGACCGTGGGCTGGGGCGCCTTCCAGGCCATCGCTGCCCTCTGCACGGGCTGGGTTCCCTTGCTGTTGACGCGGCTGGGCCTGGGCGCGGCGGAGGCGCCGATCTACCCCGCGGGCGGCAAGCTCAACGGCATCTGGATGACCCAGACCGAACGTGGGCGCGGCGCCACCTTGCTCGACGGCGGTGCCCCCCTGGGTGCCGCGTTGGGCGCGATCCTGATCTCGGCATTGATCGCCGTGCTCGGGTCCTGGCGCCTGGCGTTCGTCATCGCCGGCGTCGGCACCGTGGTGGCAGGCTACTTCGCCTGGAGCTACATCCGCAACCATCCACGCCAGCATCCCGGTGTGAACGAGGCCGAAGCGCGCTACATCGAGGCCAGCCACGCCGCCGACGCCGCCAAGGAATCGGCCGACGCGAGCGGCCGGGTGCTCGACTTCTTCCGCTACCGCTCGGTGTGGGGCATGTTCTTCGGCTGGATGTGCTTCAACGCGCTGTTCTACGGCCTGCTCACGTGGATGCCCAACTACCTGTCGAAGGTGCACGGCTTCGACATCAAGCAGATGGGCGGCGCGGTGTTCATCATGTTCTTCTCGGGCTTCGTCGGCGAGATGTTCGGCGGCTGGCTGGCCGACAAGTGGCAGGCGGCCGGTGCCTCGCAGAGCAAGGTGCTGCGCACGCTGTTCGGCATCTCGTCGATCATCGCCACCATCGCCATCTTCATGGTGACCCAGATCAAGGACCCGGTCGCCGTGGTCGTGCTGCTGTCGGTGACGCTGTTCTTCCTGCGCTGGTGCGGCCTGTTCTGGTGCGTGCCGTCGATCCTCGGCACGCGTGCCCGGGTCGGCTTCCTCGGCGGCACCATGAACCTCGGCGGCAATGTCGCGGGCATCGGCGTGCCGATCGTGGTGGGCCTGATCGTGCAGGCGACCGGCTCGTACTTCATGGCGCTGATGCTGTTCACGGCGGCCGGTGCCGGCCTGTTCGTCTGCTCGACGATGCTGATCGACTACAGCAAGAAGCTGCCGGTCTGAAGCACGCAACCGAACCGGAAGGAAACGCTCCCATGTTTGTTTCTCATCTTCGTCTCGCGGCGGGTGCGGTTGCCCTGCACCTTGCCTTCGCCGGCGCGGCCCTGGCCCAGCCGGCGGTCGATGCCGAGCCCGGGATTGCCGTTGCGGTGCCCGAGGCCGTGGGCGTCGACTCCCAGCCGCTGGTGCGGCTGTCGGAGTGGATCCGCAAGGAAAACCTCGACGTGCGCAGCTTCCTCGTGGTCAAGGACGGCAAGCTGGTCTTCGAGCGCTACAGCCAGGGGCTTACGCGCGACCACAACTACGAGCTGTACTCGATCACCAAGAACGTCACGGCGCTGGCGGCCGGCGTGCTGATCGACGAGGGCCGCTCACGCCTCGACGAGAAGATCGCGCCCATTCTGGCCAAGGCGCGTCCCGACCTGAAGGACGCGCTCGCAGACAAGCAGGCCATCGAACTGCGGCACGTGATGTCGATGTCGACCGGCCTGTTCTACGACTTCAAGCCGACCGACGACCCGATCTACTACGGCGCGCCGGACCGCCTGAAGCTCGCGGCCGGCACCACGCCCCGGCGCCCGCCCGGCGAGGCCTTCGACTACACCGACGTCAACCCCATCCTCGCGAGCGCCACGCTGGGCGCCGATGCCGGCATGCCGCTGCAGGCCTTCGCCGAGCAGAAGATCTTCAAGCCGATGGGCATGGTGCACTACGCCTGGGAGCGCGCGGACGACAAGGGGCTCGTGTCCTCCGGCTGGGGTCTGCGGCTGCGCGCCGTCGACATGGCCAAGCTCGGCATGCTGGTGCTGTCGGGCGGCCGCTGGAACGACCGGCAGATCACGTCGCAGGCCTGGATGCGGACCATGACCGCGCCGTCGTCCGCGCCCTGGTACGGGCAGTACTGGTGGATCAACGACATCGTCGCCACCGAGCCAGAGGTGCATGCCATGGGCTTCAAGGGCCAGTTCATCGTGGCGCTGCCGCAGCGCAATGCGGTGGTCGTCATGACGAGCATGCTGCCCATCGAGGGCGGCCTGCGCGAGTCGAAGAACGTGCTGGCGATCCGCCGCATGGTCAACGACTTCGTGCTGCCCGCGCTCGACAACGCCTCGCATGCGAGCCCGACGCCCGCGCGCCGCAAGGCCCTGGCGCGCGAACTCGACCTGGCCGCGCACCACCAGGGCAAGCCCGGCGCACCGGCCGACCCGACCGATACCCCCCGGCTCTGACGACCATGACGCAACGAAAGCTCATCGGCGTGCTGACGCCTTCCTCGAACACCGCGCTCGAACCGCTGACCAGCGCGATGGTCGCGGGCGTGCCTGGCGTCTCCGCGCATTTCTCGCGCTTCACCGTCACCGAGATCTCGATGCGCGACGCCTCGCTGAACCAGTTCGACGACAGCAAGATCCTCGACGCCGCGCGGCTGCTGGCCGACGCGCGTGTGGACACGATCTGCTGGAGCGGCACCTCGGCCAGCTGGCTCGGCTTCGAGAAAGACCAGGCGCTGTGCGCGCGCATCACCGAGGCGACCGGTATCCCGGCCACCACCTCGGTGCTGGCGCTCAACGAACTGCTGGCCGCGCAGGGCGCGCGCACGCTGGGCCTGGTATCGCCGTATGTCGAGGACGTGCAGCAGCGCATCGTCGCCAACTACGCGGGCATCGGCATCGACTGCGTGGCCGAGCGCCACCTGGACCTGACGGTGAACTTCGCGTTCAGCGAGGTCGAGCCCGACACGCTGCGCCGCATGCTGCGCGAGGTGGCACAACAGCGCCCCGACGCGATCACCATCATGTGCACAAACCTCAGCGGCGCGCAGCTGGTCGAAGAAATGGAGCGCGAGCTAGGCATCCCGATCTACGACTCGGTGGCCACCGTGGTCTGGCACGCGCTGAAGACGGTCGGCGTCGATCCGAGCGCCGTGAAGGGCTGGGGCCGGCTGTTCGACGCGAAGGCCTGAACGGCCACCACCGACCATCAGACACAGACATAAAAGCAAAGAAAGACCATGACCTTCCGCGACCTCGATCTCGTGGTGCGCAACGCCCGCGTTGCCACCGCCAGCGACACCTTCGATTCGGACATCGGCATCCGCGACGGCCGCATCGTGCAGCTCGGCCTCGGCCTGCCGCCGGGGCGGCAGGAGATCGATGCCGCCGGCCGCTACGTGACGCCGGGCGGCGTCGACGCCCATTGCCACCTCGACCAGCCGATGGAGCCGCCGGTGCGCATGGCCGACGACTTCGACACCGGCACCCGCGCGGCGGCCTGCGGCGGCACGACCACCGTGATCCCGTTCGCGGCGCAGCACAAGGGCCAGTCGCTGCGCGCCGCCGTGCAGGACTACCACCAACGCGCCGAAGGCCGCGCCCACGTGGACCACGCCTTTCACCTGATCGTGAGCGACCCGACCGAGGAAGTACTCAAGCATGAGCTGCCGCAGCTCATCGCCGAGGGCTACACCTCCTTCAAGATCTACATGACCTACGACGATCTGAAGCTGGACGACGGCCAGATCCTCGACGTGCTGGCGGTGGCCAGGGAGCAGGGCGCGATGGCCATGATCCATGCCGAGAATGCCGACTGCATCGAGTGGCTGACCAAGCGGCTCGAAGCCAGCGGACGCACTGCGCCGCGCTTTCATGCGCATGCGCGGCCGATGCTGGTCGAGCGCGAGGCGACGCACCGCGCGATCGCGCTGTCGGAACTGGTCGACGTGCCGATCATGATCGTGCACGTGTCCGGGCGCGAAGCCGTCGAGCAGATCCGCTGGGCGCGCGCACATGGCCTGAGCGTGTTCGCCGAGACCTGCCCGCAGTACCTGTTCCTGACCGCCGAAGACTTGGGGCTAGACGACAGCTACCAGGGCGCGCGCTGCGTCTGCAGTCCGCCGCCGCGCAACCGCGAGAACCAGCAGGTGATCTGGAACGGGCTGTCGGACGGGCTGTTCACGATCTTCTCTTCGGACCATGCGCCGTTCCGCTACGACGCACCCGAGGGCAAGAAGCCCGGCGGCGAAGAGGTGGCGTTTCGCCACATTCCGAACGGCATTCCCGGCATCGAGACGCGGCTGCCGCTCTTGTTCTCGCACGGCGTGCTCGATGGGCGCATCACCATCAACAAGTTCGTCGAGCTGACGTCCACCAACCCCGCCAAGGCCTACGGGCTGCACCCGCGCAAGGGCACGATCGCCGTCGGCGCCGATGCCGACCTCGTGGTCTGGGGCACCACGCCGCGCGCCATCCGCAACGCTGATCTGCACCACGACGTCGACTACACGCCCTACGAGGGCATCGAGGTGAAAGCCTGGCCGGCGCTGACGCTGGCGCGCGGCGAGGTCGTGTGGGACGGCGAACGCTTCCATCCGCGCGCCGGACGCGGAGAATTCCTGCGCCGGGGCGAGCCCACCTTGCTGCCGAGCCGCCGACCGGCCTGAGCCAATCGCCTGGAGACATTGCCATGAACCTGCTGCTGATCAACCCCAACACCTCGCAAAGCGTCTCGGACCTGATCGCGGCCGAAGCCCGGCGTGCGGCCGCGCGCGACACGCGCATCGAGGTGCTGACCGCACCCTTCGGTGTCGCCTACATCGAGACCCGCTTTGAATCGCTGATCGGCGCCTATGCCGCCGCTACGCTCGCGGCGGAGCACCACGCGCGGCACGACGCCATCGTGGTCGCGGCCTTCGGTGACCCCGGCATCGACGGCCTGCGCGAGGCGCTCGACATCCCCGTGGTCGGCCTGACCGAGGCCGCGCTGATGAGCGCGTGCCTGCTGGGCAAGCGCTTCTCGATCGTCGCGATCTCGCGGCGCATCACGGCGTGGTACCGCGAGTGCGTGCAGGCCAACGGCCTGATCGACCGGCTGGCGAGCATCCGCAGTCTCGACGGTCCGCTCAAGGACATCGGGCACGTGCAGGACGACCACGGCCAGCGACTGGAGGCGTTGTGCATGTCGGCCATCGAGGACGACGGCGCGGATGTGATCATCATCGCCGGCGCGCCGCTGGCGGGCCTGGCTCGTTCGATCAAGGACCGCATTCCGGTGCCGGTGGTCGATGGTGTGTCGAGCGCCGTGTGCCATGCCCAGACGCTCGTGTCGCTGGCGCCTGCGCCGGCGCGCCGGGGCAGTTTCGCGCCGCCGCCGATCAAGCCGAACCAGGGGCTGCCAGACGCCTTGGCGCGGCTGCTGGCGCGCGATGCCGGACGCAGCACGGGCTGAGGTTGCGGGTCCCGTAGCGCTCTGCAGCGTAGGGGGCCCGCCGATAGAATCGGCGCCGATGTCCACCAAAGCCCCAGCCCGCAAGACCAGCGCGAACGGCGCGGCCAACGCCCGCGAACACAGTGTCGAGGAGATCGCCGAGAAGATCTCGGCAGCCATCCTCGAGCACCGTCTCGCGCCCGGCACGAAGCTGGGGGAAGACCGGCTGGCCACGATCTTCGCGACCAGCCGCGCCAAGGTGCGCGAAGTGCTGGCCCGGCTGGCTCACGAGCAGATCGTCGAGCTGGTGCCGCAACGCGGCGCCTTCGTCGCCAAGCCCACCATCGAGCAGGCGCAGGACGTGTTCGAGGCGCGCCGCCTCATCGAACCCGGCGTGCTGCGCCGCCTCATCCGTACGCTCGACGACACCAAGAAGCAGCGCCTGCAGCGCCACATCGAACTCGAGGCCGACGCGCGACGCCGCGACGACAAGCGCGCCATCGTCCGCCTGTCGGGTGAGTTCCATGTGCTGCTGGCCGAACTGGCCGGCAACTCGGCTCTGGCGCGATCGATGCGCGAGCTGTCGGTGCTGACCTGCCTGATCATCTCGCTGTACGACGCCCCCACGGCCACCAGTTGCCGCGCCGACGAGCACGAGGAAATCGTCGCTGCCGTGAACCGCGGCGATGCCCAGCGCGCCGAGAAGCTGATGCTGCATCACCTGGACCACATCGAGCAGAGCCTGAAGCTGGACGACAGCGCCGAAGAGGTCGACCTCGAAAGCGTGTTCAGCTGAAGCAGGAACGGTGCAGGCGAGCCGTGCGCCCCGGAATTGGCACGCTCAATGACATCGTTCATGCGCCGCAGGCGCGGCTTCCTACAGTTCGATGAATGCCGACGTGGCTTTGTTGAGCGCCAGCTTGCCCTTGGCGGTGATCGATTCGACCTGGGCCAGCTGGCGTATCGCGCGCGCATCGGGCGCGCGGTCCGAGGGCGGAATGAAGGCCGTCACCAACTCTGCCGCACGCAGCACGCGCAGCCTGTCGATGTCTGCCGGCGTGTGAATGACGTATGGCAATTTCTGCTCGGCGATGACCCGAAGAAATTCCATGGACATGAACCGTCTCCTTGGGTTGAGGGCGGGAGCGACATTTTGCGCACAAACAATGGCGTTGTCTAAACCCTGAGCCGCGCATGCCTTTACACGCGTGTACCGAAGTGTTCCTTTCGCGCTGAAAGGAGCGACGAAGGTGCCAGTTTGTTTCTGGTAACCGGGCGACTATTTTTGTTGAGCGTCAGGGCCGGCCAAACTGTCGCCGCTCATCCGTTCGGGGATGCGATGCGCTCGTAGGTCACGAAGCTGAAGCCCAGGCCTTCCTTGGCCGAGACATGCGATTCGCGCTGCGTCTCGCGCCACACGGCTGCGTCGAGATCCGGAGCATAGGCATCGCCTTCGTAGTTGCGCGCAACCTCGGTCACGACCGCGCGCTGCGCGAGCGGCTCGGCTTCGGCGTAGATCTGCGCGCCGCCGATGACCCATACGGCGTCGGCCTTCGATGACGATTCGCAAAGCGACAGTGCCTCCTGCAGGCTGCCCGCGCGCAGCGCGCCGTCGGCCTGCCAGCCGGGCTGCCGTGTCACCACGATGTTCTGCCGGCCCGGCAGTGGCCGGAAGCGTGGCGGCAGCGAGTCCCAGGTCTTGCGGCCCATGATCACCGGCGCGCCCACGGTCTGCTGCTTGAAGTGCGCCATGTCCTCCGGGATGTGCCAGGGGATCGTGTTGTTCGCGCCGATCACGCCGTTGGCGGCGCGCGCGAAGATGAGGTTGACGCGGGGCTTGCTCATTCCGTTCACACCGCCACGGGCGCCTTGATCGGATCGCCGTGCCGGTAGTCCAGCACCTCGAAGTCTTCGTACTGGTATTCGAAGATCGACGCCGGCTTGCGCTTGATGTTCAGCGTGGGGTAGGGGTAGGGCGTGCGGCTGAGCTGCAGCGCGACCTGCTCGGCGTGGTTGCTGTAGATGTGGCAGTCGCCGCCGGTCCAGATGAAGTCGCCCACGTCGAGGTCGCACTGCTGCGCCACCATGTGCGTGAGCAGCGCGTAGCTCGCGATGTTGAAGGGCACGCCCAGGAAGATGTCGGCGCTGCGCTGGTAGAGCTGGCAGCTGAGCTTGCCCCGTTCGCCTTCGGCCTGCGGCGGCGCCACGTAGAACTGGAAGAAGGCATGGCAGGGCATCAGCGCCATCTTCGACAGCTCGGCCACGTTCCATGCGCTCACGATGATGCGGCGCGAATCGGGGTTGGTCTTCAGCGTCTTGATGACGTCGGCGATCTGGTCGATGTGGCCGCCGTCGGGCGCGGGCCAGCTGCGCCATTGCACGCCGTATACCGGGCCCAGGTCACCGTCCTCGCGCGCCCATTCGTCCCAGATGGTGACGCCGCGTTCCTTGAGCCAGTTGTTGTTGCTCGACCCGGTCAGGAACCACAGCAGCTCCTGGATGATGGACTTCAGGTGCACCTTCTTCGTGGTGACCAGCGGGAAGCCCTCGTTCAGGTCGAAGCGCATCTGGTGGCCGAACACGCTCTTGGTGCCCGTGCCCGTGCGGTCGCTCTTGAAGACGCCATGCGTGTCGACGTGGCGCATGAAGTCTTCGTACTGGGAGCGGACGGGGCGGGCGGGCGTGGAGGTCATGGGCGAAAGGCTTCCGGGGGATCTGGCGGGAGGCTTCGAATTTTAAGTGCCCGGGCGTAGCATCGCCGGAATGAGCGCAGACCACCCCCACGACGACAGCGGCCACGGTCACCACCACGGCCACGATCATGACCACGAACACAGCGAACTCGGCGAGATGGACCTGCGCGTGCGTGCGCTCGAAAGCGTGCTCGCGCAGAAGGGCTACATCGACCCGGGCGCGCTCGACGTGCTGATCGACACCTACCAGACCCGCATCGGCCCGCGCAACGGCGCAAGGGTGGTGGCGCGGGCCTGGGTCGATCCGGCCTTCCGGCAGTGGCTGCTGGCCGACGCCACGGCAGCCATCGCCTCGCTGGGCTACACGGGGCGGCAGGGCGAGCACATGGTGGCAGTGGAGAACACCGGCGATACGCACCACATGGTGGTGTGCACCCTGTGCAGTTGCTATCCGTGGCCGGTGCTGGGCCTGCCGCCCACCTGGTACAAGAGCGCGCCGTACCGCTCGCGCGCGGTGAAGGACCCGCGCGGCGTGCTCGCCGATTTTGGCGTGACCCTGCCCGAGACCACGCGCATCCGCGTGTGGGATTCGACCGCCGAGGTGCGCTACCTCGTCATCCCGCAGCGGCCCACCGGCACCGAAGGCCTGAGCGAAGAAGAGCTCGCCGCATTGGTTTCACGCGATTCGATGATCGGCACGCGGCTGGCCGGTGCACCAGTTGAAGCCGGGAGCGACGCATGAGCTACGCGACGAAGGCCGACCTCGGCGGACAGCCCGGCTTCGGCAAGGTGGTGCCCGAAGCCGAGGGCGAACTCTTCCATGCCGATTGGGAGCCGCGCGTGCTGGCGCTCGTGCTGGCCATGGGCGCGACGGGCTCGTGGAACATCGATGCGAGCCGCTCCGTGCGCGAGACGCTGCCCGACTATGGCGAGCTGAGCTACTACCAGATCTGGCTTCGCGCGCTGGAGCAGCTGATGCTGCAGCGCGGGCAGCTCTTTCCCGACGAGATCGCCAGCGGCGAGGTGAGCCATGCTGCCGCGCCCGTGGCCCGCGTGCTGCGCGCGGCCGATGTGCAGTCGGTGCTCGCCAAAGGCTCGCCCGCCGAGCGGCCGGCGCCTGCACCGGCCCGCTTTGCCCTGGGGCAGAAGGTGCGTATGCACCTCGGCAAGGTCGACCATCACACGCGGCTGCCGGCCTATGTGCAGGGCAAGCGCGGCACCATCGTTCACGTACATGGCGCGCATGTGTTCGCAGACACCAACGCGCAGGGGCTCGGCGAGCAGCCGCAGTGGCTCTACACGGTGGAGTTCGACGAAGCCGAACTGTGGGGCGACGATGCGCCGCGCCAGAACCTCTCGGTGTCGGTGGATGCGTGGGAGAGCTATCTGGAGGCCGCGGCATGAGCGGCGAGCGCATGCCGCTGTCGCCCGGCATGCCGCGCGATGCGGACGGGCCGGTGTTCAGCGCGCCATGGGAGGCCCAGGCCTTCGCGATGACGCTTGCGCTGCACGAGCGCGGCCTCTTCACATGGCCCGAATGGGCCGAGGCGCTGGCGGCGCAGATCTCCGAGGCTCAGGCCGCGGGCGACCCCGACACCGGCCAGACCTACTACCTGCACTGGCTGGCCGCGCTCGAGAAGCTCGTGGCCGCCAAGGGCGCCAGCTCGGGCGACGAACTGGCCCGCTACCGGCATGCCTGGGAGCACGCGGCCGGCCGCACGCCGCATGG
This sequence comes from Variovorax sp. Varisp36, assembly GCF_047304235.1. NCBI lineage: Bacteria > Pseudomonadati > Pseudomonadota > Betaproteobacteria > Burkholderiales > Comamonadaceae > Variovorax > Variovorax sp. Varisp36. The sequence continues at coordinate 24,989 of NZ_JBGLYU010000026.1, read as the reverse complement.
GCAGCCGATCGAGCTGCGCGGGGAAGACTTTCCGGGTTGAACTTTTCCGGCTGAAGTGTCTGTAGAGTGCGTGCGGCAGCGCCCGCATCGTGAGCCTGATCCGTTCGCGAGTCGGGTGATAGCCTGCCGCGCTTTCCTCGACATTCCTTCAACAGAACGGACAACATGACGACTCACTCGCGCCATCCCGCTTCGGCTTCTTCGGCCATGAAATCCCGGACTCCCGCTCGCCGCCACATGCTCGCCATCGCCCAGTGCACCGCGCTCGCGTGCGCCCTGCTGGCTGGCAACGCCATGGCCCAGAAGCCGCACCAGGGCGTGCTCGACGCCGCCACGCAAAGCAAGGACGAGGCGCTGAAGATGCTGGAGCGCATGGTCAACATCGACTCCGGCTCGGCCGACACGGCGGGCCTGGACAAGGTCCGCGAGATGGCGGTGGAAGAGCTGCGCAAGCTCGGCGCGCGCATCGAGACCTTTCCGGCCGATCCGCATCCCGGCACCAACGTGGTGGCCACGCTGACAGGGCAGGGCAAGAAGAAGATCCTGATCCTCGCGCACATGGACACCGTCTTCAAGGAAGGCACGGCCGCGGCCAAGCCCTTCTACATCAAGGACGGCCGCGCCTACGGCCCCGGCGTGATGGACGACAAGGGCGGCGTGATCGCCGGGCTCTATGCGCTGAAGATCCTCAAGCAGGTCGGCTTCCTGGACTACGGGCAGATCACCTTCCTGCTCGACACCAACGAGGAGGTCGGCTCCGTCGGCACCAGCGCGCTGATCGAGCGCATCGCCAAGCAGCACGACGTGGCGTTGAACCTGGAGCCGGGCCGACCGGCCGATGGCCTCGTGGTCGAGCGCAAGGGCTCGGCCACCGCGCTCGTCGAGGTGAAGGGGCTGGCCGCTCACGCGGGCGTGGCGCCCGAGGCCGGCCGCAATGCGGCGATGGAAGTGGCGCACCAGGTGCTGCAGCTGTCGAAGACGGCCGATGCCGCGAAGAAGACCACGGTCAACTTCACGGTGCTCACGGCCAATGGACCGACCAACGTGATTCCGGCGACCGCGAGCGCCAAGGGCGACGTGCGCGCGGCCACGCCCGAGGAGCTCGACCGCGTCGAGAAAGACCTGGTCCGCATCTCGCAGAACAAGCTGATCCCCGAGACCGAGGTGCGCGTGCGACTGATCCGCGGCCTGCCGCCGATGCCGCGTTCGCCCGCGTCCGACAAGCTGGTGCGCATGGCCGAAGGCATCTACGGCGAGATCGGCAAGAAGCTCACCATCGAGAGCAGCGGCGGCGCGGCCGATGCGAGCCTGGTGGCAGGCGTCGGCGTGCCGGTGCTCGATGGCTTCGGCATCGTGGGTGGCGGCATCCACACGCCGGAGGAATATGCGGAGGTAGAGAGCGTGGTGCCGCGCCTCTACCTGCTGTCGCGCATGCTGATGGACCTGAGCGCGAACTGAGAGGCGCTCAGCCGCGCTTCGGAATGCCCAGCCCCGCCACCACGGCGGGGCGCGCCACGAAGGCTTCGAGCGCGCGCGCCACGTTCGGAAAATCCTTGAAGCCCACGAGGTCCGCTGCCTCGTAGAAGCCGATCAGGTTGCGCACCCACGGGAAGGTGGCGATGTCGGCGATGGTGTAGCTGTCGCCCACGATCCACGCGCGGTCCGACAGGCGCTTGTCGAGCACGCCGAGCAGGCGCTTCGATTCGGCCACGTAGCGGTCGCGCGGGCGCTTGTCTTCATAGTCCTTGCCGGCGAACTTGTTGAAGAAGCCGAGCTGGCCGAACATCGGGCCGATGCCGCCCATCTGGAACATCACCCACTGCAGGGTTTCGTAGCGGCCGGCGGCGTCCTGCGGAATGAACTTGCCGGTCTTCTCGGCGAGGTACATGAGGATGGCGCCCGATTCGAACAGCGCCAGCGGCTTGCCGCCCGGGCCATTGGGGTCGAGGATGGCCGGGATCTTGTTGTTTGGGTTGAGCGACAGGAACGCCGGCGACGTCTGGTCGTGGGTCTCGAAGCTCACGAGGTGCGGCTCGTACGGCAGGCCGGTCTCCTCCAGCATGATCGACACCTTCACGCCGTTGGGCGTGGGCAGCGAGTACAGCTGCAGCCGGTCAGGATGCTGCGCGGGCCATTTTTTCGTGATGGGAAAGCTCGAGAGATCGGTCATGGAGGGAGTCCTTGGGAGGGAGACGGCAAGCGCCGGATTCTGCCCGGGCCGGGCAGGCGGCGTGCGCGTACGGCCTTGCCTCTCAGATCCCCAGCCAGCTCATCAGCGAGGACTCGACGTCGGACGAAGGCGTGACGAAGCCGACATAGGTGGACGCAGCGAGCGCGCGCTTGCCGGCGTCGGTCTGCGCCAGGCTCAGCAGCGCATCGCGCGCCGCGTTCACCGTGGCCGCATCGAGCTTGCGCGACGCGAGCCACTGCTTGATCGGCACTGCGCGCGATTCCGCGCAGACCTTGCCGCCGCCGTCTTTCCAGGTCTTGATCACGCCGGAGGCTGCCGTTGCACCGTAGGCTGCAAAGCCGTTCTGCACGTAGAAGGGCACGGCCTCCTGGAAGCGCGTGTTGGTGACCTTGACCGCAGTGCCCTGCAGTCCCTGCTCGCGCAGCATCGCGCGCGTGATCACCGCGGTGATCGAGTCGGCGTCGGGCATGACCAGCTGCTTGCCGGCCACGCTCTTCCAGTCGGAGATCGGCTGCTGTTCCTTGCACAGGAAGGACACCTTGTAGTCGGTGTAGCCGGTGGTCCAGGCGAATGCGCTGTACTGCCCGCCCTTGATGGCGCCGAGCGCCACGTGCGACGGGTGCACGAAGGCGAAGTCGACCTGCTGCTGCTTCAGCGCGTCGCGCGCACCGTTGTACGAATTGAGGATCTTGATCGTCACCGGCTGCTTGAGCGCCTTCGACAGCACCTCGGCGATGGGCTCGAAGCGGGCGGTGACCTGCGCGTCGGACACGTTGTAGCTCACGCCTTCGCTGACACCGATCACAAAGGCGTGTGACGAAGCGCAGGCTGCGAGAAGCAGCGCGGCCGTACCGCGGGCGATGGTGCGAGGTGAATGGAGGGCGGCGCGGTGTTTCATGGGGACTTTTTCCGGAGGGTGGTGTTGTAACTAAATTATTACATTCATCCACTCGAAGGAACAAGCCCGGACCGCAGGGTTAGCACTGATGAAACAACACTCCGGCGGCCCGCGGGCCGACGGGGCGAGGCGCCATCGCCGGGTCAGCCCCGCTGATAGAGGGCCTGGTGTGCCTTGCGCAGCTCGAACTTCTGGATCTTGCCGGTGGAAGTCATTGGCAGCGCAGGCAGGAAGATGATTTCCTTCGGCACCTCGAAGCTGCCGAGGTGCTCCTTGCAGTGCGCCGCCAGGGCGGCCTCGGTGAAGTCCGTTGGCGCATCGGGCCGGCGCGTGACGAAGGCGGTGATGGCTTCGCCCCAGCGTTCGTGCGGCAGGCCCACCACCGCCGCATTGAGCACGGCGGGGTGCCGCAGCAGCACTTCCTCGACCTTGATCGACGGCACGTTCTCGCCGCCCGACTTCACCATGTCCTTCAGCCGGTCGAGGAAGACCAGCTGCCCGTCGGCGTCGAACTTGCCCAGGTCGCCCGAGTGGTGCCAGCCGAAGCGCTGCGCGTTCGCCGTCGCCTCCGGGTCCCTGTAGTAGCCCAGCATCACGTTGGGTCCGCGAAAGACGATCTCGCCGACCTGCTCCGGCCCGAGCAGGTCGCCCTCATCGCCCATCACGGCGACCTCGTTCACCAGCGTGCCCACGCCCCAATACGAGCCGAAGCGCTTGCGCTGCTCCTGCACCTCGAAGATGGTGGCGCCGGGATACATCTCGGTCTGGCCCGAGACGAGTGCGAAGTTGGGGCAGAACCCGTCGAGCAGGCGCAGCAGCTGCGTGCGCGACATCGGCGCCATCGCGTAGACGCACAGCCGCAGGCTCGACAAGTCGCGCGCGGCGCGCTGCGGGTGCGCGAGGAGCGCACCGTACATCATCGGCAGGCCGACCATCACCGCGATCCGGTGGCGCTCAATGGCGGCGAGCACCGCGCCGGGGTCGAAGCCGCGCAGCACGACGAGCGCGCCGCCCACCGCCAGCGCCGACATCAGCACCGTGTGCTGGCCGCAATGGAACAGCGGCAGCACGCAGCTCCACACGTCGGCGCGCTCGGGGCTGCTGCCCCATTCGATCATGTTGCTCAGCAGCACCGAGTGCACGGACGCATGCGAATGCATCACGCCCTTCTGGCGCCCAGTGGTGCCGCTGGTGTACATGATGAGCGCAAGCTGTGTGCTGCCGATGGGCACTTCGGGCAGCGTGTGAGGTCCCTGCGCGATGGCCTGCGGCACGGTCGGCAGGCCGGCGGGCGGCGCATCGCCATCGAGCACGCACAGCATCGGCGCGATGCCTTGCGCTGCCAGCAATTCGCGCAGCTCGGGCTTCGCATGCAGCGCGGTGTCGATCACCAGGTGGCGCACGCCGGCATGCGCGAGGATGTAGCCGATGGCGTCCACCGCCAGCGCGGTATTGATCGGCACCCACACCAGCCCGGCCTTCTGGATGCCCAGCATGGCGACCACCATCTGGATCGAGTTGTTGCACAGCATGCCCACGCGCTCGCCGCTCGAGAGGCCGAGGCCCAGCAGGTGATGCGCGAAGCGGTTCGACGCGGCGTCGAGTTCACCGTAGGACATGCGGTGTTCGCCCTCGATCAGCGCGGTGCGCGTGCCGAAGCGGCGCGCGCTGCGGTGGATCACGTCGCCCAGCGCGATGCGCGAGATGCGCGGATGGAACTGCGGCGGCGCGAGGCCGGTGGCGGCTGCAGGCATGCTCTGTGTCTCCGTTCTTCGGTGATGGGCGCAGCCTAAGGCTGGCCGCCGCACCGCGTCTTGCGAAGACTGGCTACACGCAGAACGACCCAGGGCCTAGAAGCGTGCCTTGAGGAAAGCCGAAGGCCCCTGCAGGCGGACCTTCAAGCGCGAATCGGCAGAGCCGCTCTCGCGCGTCAGGTCGATGTTCGTCAGGCCATAGGCGAGCACCAGGCCCACGTTCTTCACCGGGAACCACTCGACGCCGGCGGAGGCGTTGTAGATGTTGCCGTGGAAGCGGCCGCTGCTCTTCCACACGCCCGAGGCGTCGGCGAACAGCCGCAGGTCCGGCGTGATGGCGTGGCGCACGCCCACTTCGAGCAGCGGCGCCACGGCGTTGTCGCTGGAGCTTTCGTTCAGCGTTCTGACCTGTCCGTTCACCCCGGCGAGCGCAGTCGCGCCGAGCGTCGCACGGTAGTAGGCGGCACCGGCGCCCAGGCCGAGCACGGTGTTGCCCGAGCCGATCCACCACTTGTACGAGAGCTTGGCAAAGTCGAGCTTGGTGTTGACGGTGGCGTTGCCGAAAGTATTCAGCGAACCGAAGTTGCCCAGGGACGTGGTGTTCGCGACGCCGCCGGAGTAGTCGCGCCGGTACTGGTAGTAGTCGAACGAGATTCCGTGGCTGTCGCCGATCAGCACGTCGGCCGTGATGCGCGGCATGGTCACGCGGCCCGGCTTGATGTCGCCAGATTGCAGCGTGCCATACGGCGTGCTGACCGAGGCGTTGAACTTCGGATCGGCGCTGAAGGCACCGACCGAGAAGCTGAACCGGTCGAGCGCGGGCGAGGGATCGGCCAGAGCCGGCGCGGCGGCAAGCAGGAGGCCGGAGCCGAACAATGCGCCGAAAGCGGGGCGAGGGCGGAGCAGCAGCATGGATGAAATCCTTGGTGACCCGGATGGGAAATGGATGCCGCGGGCACGCGATGAAATGGCGCAGGCCTGAGGCCTTGCGCTGTGCTTCCGGGCGAAGCTCCCTTGAACAGCGAGAACCCTAGTGGCGCGCGTGAGCTTTCTCGATGCGCGGAATGCCGCTGTACTTGTAGGACTCCTTCTACGCTACGGCGCTACAGTGCTCGCCCATGCGCCGACATCTTTCCACCACCACCGGTCCCCAACGTCTTCTCTATGGCGCGGCCACCGGCTGCGCCGTTGCGGCCGCGCTGATGCCGCTGTCCATGAGCGGCATGGCGCGCGGGCTGGCCGGATGGTGCGTGGGCGTGGGGGTCTACCAGCTGCTGTCGTGGTGGCTGGCCGACACCTTCGATGCGAAGCGCACGCGCGAGCGCGCCCAGTCGCTGGACCAGCCCAACGTGGTGATCCTGGTCTCGATGCTGGTGGTGGTGGGCATGAGCGTGGTGGCCATCGCGATGCTGCTGCAGCAGGTGAAGGGGCTGAGCGGCTGGGAGCGCGCGGCGCATGTCGCGCTGGGCCTGGTGGCGCTGGCAGGGTCGTGGCTGACGATGCACACCATCTATGCCTTTCACTATGCGCACCGCTACTACATCGACCAGCGGGACGGCACCCCTGATGGCGGGCTCGATTTTCCGGGCGGGCACGACGCCCCCGACTACTTCGACTTTCTCTACTACTCGTACGTGATCGGCATGACCTCGCAGGTGTCGGACGTGCAGGCGACGTCGAAGGAGATGCGGCGCATCACGCTGCTGCACAGCGTGCTGGCCTTCGCGTTCAACATGCTGGTGCTGGCGCTCTCGGTGAACGTCGTTGCGGGTGCCGTGTAGGCGCCCCGCAAGAAAACGCGCTCAGGCCGAGGCCCTGCGCGGCAGGGCCAGCTTGACGATGCCGCTCGACAGCGCCACGCCGCAGACGATGACGCCCGCGCAGATCAGCATCCACTGCGTGATGTTTTCTCCGAGGAACACCGCGCCGTAGAACAGCGCGAACACCGGCACCAGGAAGGTCACGGTCAGCGCGCGGGCCGGCCCGGCGCGTTCGATCAGCCGGAAGAACAGGATGTAGGCGACGCCCGTGCAGGCGATGCCCAGCGCCAGCAGCGCCAGCCACGCGCGCAGGCTGGGCATCTGCGCGGGCCAGAGCCAGAAGGCCGGAATGGCGAGGAACAGCGTGGCACCGATCTGGCTGCCGGTAGCGGTGGTCAGCGCGGGCACGCCGCCCAGGTGAGCGCGCGTGGCGCTGGCCGAGATGCCGTAGCACAGGCATGCGCCCAGGCAGGCCAGCACCGCGAAGAGCGCGGCATGCCCGCTGGCGCCAGCATGCAGGCCGGCGCTGCGGCTCGCGAGCATGGCGACGCCGGCAAAGCCGATCGCGAGACCGATGAGGCGCGATCCGTTCGGGCGCTCGCGGAACCAGGCCCACGCCACGAGCGCGCCGAACATCGGCGTGGTGGCGTTGAGCACGGCGGCCAGGCCGGTGTTGATGGTCAGCAGCGCGAAGCAGAACAGCGCGAACGGCATGCCCGAGTTGAAGACGCCGACCGTGAAGCTGGCCTTCCAGTGCTTCGCCAGGGATGGCCCCTGGCCGCGCAGCAGTGCGATGGGCAGCAGGAACAGCGCGGCGATCGCCACCCGCACCGCCGCCGTCGGCAGCGCACCGAACTCCGCCGCGCCGATGCGCATGAAGAGGAAAGACGCGCCCCAGAGCGCGCCCAGCAGCACGAGGTCGATGAGCCAGGTGCTGGGCGCGAGGGGCTTGGCGGCGGCGATGTTGTTATTCGTAGGGGTCATGCGTCTTTCGCTTTGCTACTTGTGGCTGCTCAGAGCGCTCCCTCGAGTTCGAGCAGGGCGGTCTTGCGTTCGAGCCCGCCAGCGTAACCGGTCAGCGAACCGTCGGCACCGAGCACGCGGTGGCAGGGCACGATCACGCTGATCGGGTTGCGCCCCACGGCTGCGCCCACCGCGCGCACCGCGGCCGGATTGCCCACGTTCATGCTCAGCTTGCCGTAGCTCGTGGTGGCGCCGGCCGGAATGGCCAGCAGCTGGTGCCACACGCTCTGCTGGAAGGCGGTGCCGTGCGACAGGTCGAGCTTCATGTCGAAGCGCTCGCGCTTGCCGGCGAAGTAGTCGCGCAGCTGGGCCGCCGCCTCGGCGAGCGCGGGATGGTCGTCCTTCGTGATCCAGCCCGCGGTGTCGGGCCAGTGGCGCTGCTGGTCGAACCAGACGCCGGCCAGGCCCCGGTCGGTGGCCGCCATCGTGATGCCGCCGAGCGGCGTGTCGATGTGCGAGGTGTAGATGACTTTGCTCTTGAACTTCATGACATTTCAGGCGGTGAGGCCTGCCGTAGTGATGAGAGGGGATTCCGTGATCGCCACGTCGGTGGCGGCCACGGCAGGAGAAGGAGAAGAGGGCGCGTGCCACGCCCGCAGCACCGCATAGCTGCGCCACGGCCGCCAGGCTTGCGAGGCCTCGCTGGCCGCGCGCGCGGTGGTCACGCCCAGCGCCTTCTGCAGCGCAACGTCGCCGGCCGGGAAGGCGTCGGGCCAGCGCAGCGCGCGCATGGCGATGTACTGCGCGGTCCACGCGCCGATGCCGGGCAGCTCCTGCAGCGTGGCGATGGTCGAGGGCACATCCGCGCCCGCATGCAGCGCCAGCTTGCCGGCCGCGACCTCGCGCGCGATGGCGTGCAGCGCCGTCTGCCGCTGGCGCACGATGCCGAGCTGGCCCAGTGCGTCGCCGCTCGCGTCGGCAATGGCCACGGGCGTGGGAAACAGGCGATCCAGTCCTTCGACGGGCGTCGCAAGCGGCTCGCCGAAGGCCTCGACCAGCCGCGAGCCCAGCGTGCGCGCTGCGGCCACCGTGATCTGCTGGCCCAGCACCGCACGCACCGCCAGCTCGAAGCCGTCGACCGCGCCGGGCACGCGCAGTCCGTCGCCATGCGGGAAGGCCGCGTGCAGCGCCGCGTTGATGGCCATCGGCTCGGCGTCGAGGTCGAACAGTGCGCGGGCGCGGCTGATGACGATCGGCAGCACCGCGGCCAGCGAATCGCTGATCGACAGCAGCACCTGTTCGCGCTCGAAGTCGAAGCGCAGCTGCAGCCAGCCTGCGTGCGCCTGTCCGCCCTGCTGGATGCGCAGCGTGCGGGTGAGCTTCACGTAAGTGGGCGTGCTGCCCTTGGCGGGCTCCTTGCCGTCCGATGTCGAGACGACTTCGACGCCGCGCAGCGCACGGCGCGCGAAGAAGCCGAGCATGGCGTTGGCGTCATAAGGCGGACGAAAGCCCAGCCGTACCTCGATGGCCTTGCCTTCGCCGCCCTCGGCCGTGGCACCGCCGGCGCGCCGCAGGGCGCTCGGGTTCAGGCCGTAGTGTTCGAGGAAGGCCGCATTGAAGCGCCGCACGCTCGCGAAGCCGCTGGCCAGCGCCACCTGCGTCATCGGCAGGCGGGTGTCGGCAATGAGCTGCTTGGCGGCCAGCAGCCGGCGCGTCTGCAGGTACTGCAGCGGGGACACGCCGAACTGCACCTCGAAGATGCGCCGCAGGTGGCGGTCGCTCACGCCGAGCCGCGCCGCGATCTGCGCAGCGCCCGGGCCGTCCTCCGACCACGCGTCGGGCTCGTCGATCAATCGCGCCGCCTGCAGCGCGAGGATGCGAGAGGCGTCCTCGGTCGACCAGGTGGCCGCGCGCGGCGCGAGTTCGGGCCGGCAGCGCAGGCAGGGGCGAAAGCCCGCGGCCTCGGCCTGCGCCGCGTGGCGGAAGAACCGGCAGTTCTCGCGCCGCGGCAGCTTGACGCGGCAGACCGGGCGGCAATAGATGCCGGTGGAGGTCACGGCGGTGAAGAACGACCCGTCGAAGCGCGCATCGTGCGTCTTCATCGCCAGGTAGCAGGCGTCGCTCTCGAGCGCTTCGGTGGAGGTGTGGCTGGTGGGCATGGGGAAATGATACGGTTTCGACTCGTTTCAACTGGCCGTTTTCGGACATGTGGGCGCCCGGAGCCTTGCCTACAATGCCTCGTTCCAAAAACCAACAGGGAAACGCCTTTCATGCAGCTCAGCGCGTCCATCTTCAAGGCCTATGACATTCGCGGCGTCGTGCCCGCCACTCTCGATGCGGAGGTGGCCGAAGCGCTCGGCAGGGCCTTCGGCAGCGCCGCCCGCGCCGCAGGCGAGAAGTCCGTGGCCGTGGGACGCGATGGCCGCCTGTCGGGCCCCGTGCTGGCCGAGGCGCTGATCAAGGGCCTCGTCGCCACCGGCCTCGAGGTGATCGACGTGGGCGCCGTCACCACCCCGATGCTGTACTTCGCGGCCCACACGCTGTGCACGAGCGGCATCCAGGTCACCGGCAGCCACAACCCCAAGGACTACAACGGCTTCAAGATGGTGCTGGCCGGACGCGCGATCTACGGCGACGAGATCCAGGGCCTGCGCAAGACCATGGAAGCCGGCACCGCGCAACTCGCCCCCGGCGGCAGCGTGCGCAAGGTCGACGTGACCGAGGCCTACGTGAAGCGCATTGCCGGCGACATCAAGCTGGCACGCCCGATGAAGATCGTGGTCGATTCGGGCAACGGCATCGCGGGTGCATCGGCCCCGGCCATCTTCCGCGCCATCGGCTGCGAGGTGACCGAACTGTTCAGCGAAGTCGACGGCGACTTCCCCAACCACCATCCCGATCCGAGCAAGCCCGAGAACCTCAAGGACCTGATGGCCGCGCTGGCCGCGGGCGATGCCGAACTGGGCCTGGCCTTCGACGGCGACGGCGACCGCCTGGGCATCGTCACCAAGGACGGCCAGAACATCTTTCCCGACCGCCAGATGCAACTCTTTGCGCAGGACGTGCTGTCGCGTGTGCCGGGCGGCACCATCGTCTACGACGTGAAGTGCTCGCAGCGCCTGGCGCCGGCCATCGAGGCCGCGGGCGGCGTGCCGATGATCTTCAAGACCGGCCATTCGCTCATCAAGGCGAAGATGAAGGAAATCGATTCGCCGCTGGGCGGCGAGATGAGCGGCCACATCTTCTTCAAGGAGCGCTGGTTCGGCTTCGACGACGGCACCTATGCGGGCTGCCGGCTGCTCGAAATCCTGAGCAAGAGCCCGAACGCGAGCGAGGTGCTCAACGCGCTGCCCACCAGCTTCTCGACGCCCGAACTGAACGTGCCCTGCGCCGAAGGCGAGCCGCACACCGTGGTCGACAAGCTCGTGAAGGGCGCGAGTTTCGCGGCCCCGGCCAAGGTCTCGACCATCGACGGGCTGCGCGTCGACTGGCCCGATGGCTTCGGCCTGATCCGCGCATCGAACACCACCCCCGTGCTCGTGCTTCGCTTCGAAGGCCAGACCGATGCCGCGTTGAAGCGCATCGAAACCGAGATGCTCGCGCTGCTGCGTACGGCCAAGCCCGACGCCAAGCTCGCCGAAGCGTCCCACTGAGCCTGTGCGTTCCCTGCTGCTGCGCCTCTACGGCGTCTTCACCACCGTTGTGCAACCGCTCGTGCGCCGCAAGCTGCGGCGCCGCGCGGAGGCCGAGCCGGGCTATGGCGTGGCCGTGGAAGAGCGGTTCGGCCATTACGACGAAGCCACCACCGGCAAGGCCCAATGCTGGGTGCATGCGGTTTCCCTCGGCGAGACGCGCGCGGCCGCCATCCTGATCGCCGAGCTGCGCAGGCAGTACCCGGGCATCCCGATCCTGCTCACGCACGGCACCGCCACCGGCCGTGAAGAAGGCGCCAAGCTGCTCGAACCGGGCGACACGCAGGTCTGGCAGCCGTGGGACACACCGGGCGCGGTGGCGCGTTTCCTGGATCGCTTCGAGCCGCGCATCGGCGTGCTGATGGAGACCGAGGTCTGGCCCGAAATGGCCGCCGCCTGCGCCGAGCGCCGCATTCCGCTGGTGCTGGCCAATGCGCGGCTCAACGAGAAATCGCTGGCCGCGGCCGAACGGCTCGCATGGCTCGCGCGGCCCGCCTACTCGGCCCTCGCGGCCGTGTGGGCGCAGACCGAGGCCGATGCGCACCGGCTGGTGTCGCTCGGCGCCAAGGTGGCCGGCATCTACGGCAACCTCAAGTTCGACGCCACGCCCGACGTGCGCCAGCTGAACGCGGCCGTTTCGCTGCGCGAGCACCTGCCGCGGCCGATGGTCGTGCTCGCGAGTTCGCGCGACGGCGAGGAGCGGATGCTGCTCGAAGTGCTCAAGCGCTTCGGCGCGACCTCGCCCGTGCCGCCGGAGCAGGGCGCGATCCGCTCGATCGCCAAGCGCGTGCACGACGTGCAATGGATGATCGTGCCGCGCCATCCGCAGCGCTTCGACGAAGTGGCGGCGCTGATCGAGGCCGAAGGCTTCGCCGTGGCGCGCCGCAGCGCGGCGGGCCAGCCGGCCGAGGCAGAGATCTGGCTCGGCGATTCGCTGGGCGAGATGGCGCTGTACTACGGCCTGGCCGACGTGGCGCTGCTGGGCGGCAGCTTCGAGCCGCTGGGCGGGCAGAACCTGATCGAGCCGGCGGCCTGCGGCTGCCCGGTGGTCATGGGACCGTCGACCTTCAACTTTGCCGAGGCGGCGCAGCTGTCGCTGGCGGCCGGTGCATCGCTGCGCGTCGAGAACATGGAGCAGGCCGTGACGGCCGCGCTGAAGCTGGTCGAGAACCCCGAGCGCCGCGCCACGATGGCGCAGGCCGCGCTGGCGTTCTCTTCGTCGAATCGCGGGGCGGCCGAACGCACGGCCGCTGCGGTGCTTGCGATCGCGCAGGCGGCGGAGCCTGTGGCGTCGGGACTCGCGCCGCTCGAAAGCGAGCCGCCGCGCGCCGAACCCACACTCGACTGAGTTTGCATGGCTCCCTCCCCTCCGGGGGAAGGCTGGGATGGGGGCAAGCGCCCAACGGGCGCAGCAGTGGGGCCGAGGCCGCCGCGCCTCCACCCCAGCCCTCCCCCGGAAGGGGAGGGAGAAAGAATTTCAGCGCACCGGCGGATTGAGGATCACCGGCGGCACCGGTGCCGTCGGCATCGTCGGCGCCGGCGGATTGAACGGTGGTACCGGCACCGGCGGAATCACCGGGATGCTCGGCGGCGTCACGGCAGGCGTCGTTGTGTTGCGATCCGGCCCCGTGGCCGGAGGCACCGCCGGCACGCTGCCGCTGCTCGCCAGCGTCGCGTTGATCGCGTTCATGTCGTCGATCGTCAGCGTACCGTTGGCCTGGCGCAGTTTCAGGTTGCCCAGCAGCACGTTGTAGCGCGCCTGCGCGAGGTCGCGCTTTGTCTGGAACAGCTGGCTTTGCGAATTCAGCACGTCGATGTTGATGCGCACGCCCACCTGGTAGCCCAGCCGGTTGGCATCGAGCGCGCTCTGGCTCGAGGCCTCGGCCGCTTCCAGCGCCTTCACCTGCCCCGCACCCGAGACGAGCCCGAGGTACGCCGCGCGCGTGGCCTGCGCCACGCTGCGCTTGGTGCCGTCGAGCACGCTGCGCGACTGGTCCTCGAGCGCCAGCGTTTCCTTGATGCGGTTCTCGGTGGCGAAGCCGGCGAACAGCGGCAGGTTGAACGTGACGCCGACCGTGGCCGCGTTGATGCGCGTGCCCACGGTGCTCGTGCTGGTGCCCGTCGGGTTGCGCGTGACGTTGTAGCCCAGGTTGGCGTCGAGCGTGGGCTTGTGGCCGGCCTTGGCCTTCTCCACTTCGAGCCCGGCCACGTCGAGCCCCAGGCGGGCCTGCTGGATGGCGGGGTGCACCTCGTCGGCCTGCGCGACCCAGGCGTTGATGTCCGCGGGCATGGCGGTGGGCAGCACCACCGGCACCCGCAGCGGCACCGGCACGCTGCCGGGACGGCCGACCAGCTGGTCGAGCACCACCTTCTTCACCTGCAGGTCGTTCTCGGCCGCGATTTCCTGGGCGATCACCAAGTCGTAGCGCGCCTGCGCTTCGCGCGAGTCGGTGATGGTGGAGGTGCCGACCTCGAAGTTGCGCTTGGCCGATGCCAGCTGCTCGGCCACGGCGACCTTCTGCGCGCGCACGAGCGCCAGGCTGTCCTGGCTCGCGAGCACGTCGAAGTACGCCTGGCTCACACGCACGATCAGGTCCTGCTCGGCAATGGTGAGCACCGCCTGTGCGATGTCGGCCTGGCGCTTGCCCTGCTCGTAGGTGGCCCAGTTGGCCGGCCGGTACAGCGGCTGCGTGGCGTTGATGCCGACGTTCTGCGTGTTGAAGTCGCGCGGCGTGGTGGTGCCGCGGCCGGCGCCGGTGAGGGTTTCGATGTCGAGGTCGCTGCGCGTCACGCCGGCCGTGAGTCCCACGGCGGGCAGGATGCCGGCCTTGGCCTGCGCGGCGCGCGCGATGCTGGCGTCGTACTGGGCCCGTGCGCCCTGGTAGGTGGCGTCGAAGCCGCGGGCGGATTCATAAAGCTCGTTCAGTGTCTGGCTCTGGGCCGGCGATGCGAGCAGGGCTGCGAAGATGCTTGCGAGCGCTGCGGAAAGAGGCGAAAGCCGGGGCCTGGAAGGCATTGAACGTCCTTGGAGAAAGAATCAGTAGCGCGGCACGGAAGGGTCGTGCTGCGAAGACCAGGCGTCGATGCCGCCCGCCACGTTGGCGAGCTGGTCAAAGCCGTTCTGGTTCAGGAAAGCGGCCACGCGCTGGCTGCGTGCGCCGTGATGGCACAGGCAGGCAATTCGAAGTCCGGGCTGGCCGTCATTGAGCTCGGCCAGCCGCCCGGGAATCTCGTTCATCGGAATCGCGACCAGGGTGAAGCCCTGGGGCACGACGCTCGCCGTCTGCAGTTCCCAGGGTTCGCGCACGTCGAGCAGCACGGGGGTGGCGTCGGCGTCCTGGGCGAACCAGGCGGCAAGGTCGGCGGGGCGGACTTGGTCGATCATTCGGTGGACCGCCCGTTCAGAACGAGAAGCGCGAGGGCTCGGGGAAGTTCAGCAGCCGTGGGGCCACGGTGTCCCAGGGCTGGATCGTGTCCCACTTGCTTTCGCTCGTGCGGGTGACGAAGTGGGCGCGCATCATCGGCTCTTCGCCCACGATGGCCGAGAGGCGGCCGCCGACCTTGAGCGAACCCAGCAGGTTCTGCGGAATGCGAGCGACCGAGCCGCTGAGCACGATCACGTCGAAGCTCGGGCCGCTGGGCAGCGGTACGGCGCCGTCGGCATGGCGCACTTCGACGTTGGTCACGCCGTTCTGGCGCAGCGTCTCGGCGGCGCGAGCGGCCAGCACGGGGTTGATTTCGAGCGTCAGCACCTGGGCGGCGCGGGCGCCCAGCAGGGCGGCCATGAAGCCGGAGCCGGTGCCGATCTCAAGCACCGATTCATGCTTCTGGATGTGCAGGTCCTGCAGCGTGCGGGCCTCGACCTTGGGCGACAGCATGATCTCGCCGGGCACGGAGCCGTCGAGCAGCGGCAGTTCCATGTCGAAGAACGACAGCGTGCGGTGCGCGTCGGGCACGTAGTCTTCGCGGTGGATTTCGGCCAGCAGTTCGAGGATGTCGGTATCCAGCACATCCCAGGGGCGGATCTGCTGTTCGATCATGTTGAAGCGCAGGCGCTCGAGGGTGGGGGTGGGGTTCATGGCGTGGCTTTCCTTGTGGGCTCAGGACAAACCTTCAATTTTAGGCGTCGCCGATGACGCCTCCGCCGCGGCCGGCCTTCCGGGGCGCACGCAGAGTCCGTTGATCACCACCTCGGCCTGGGTGGCGAGGTATTTTTCGGGGTCGAGGGCCGATTCGCCGTCGACGCAGACCATGGCCGAATGCTTCCAGAGCATGAGGAAGACCATGGGTGCCACCACCGAGTAGATCGCGTGGTCGACGTCCATCGGAGCGAACTCGCCGCTGTCGATGCCGCGCTGGAAAATGCGCCGCAGCAGCTCGTGGCCGGGGCGGACCACTTCGCGGCGATAGAACTCCGCCAGATCGGGAAAGTTGGCGCCCTCGCTCATCATGAGCTTGGTCAGGCCCGAGGCCTGGGTCATGCCGACGCGTTCCCACCACACTCTCATGCAGTAGCGCAGCATGTCGGCCGTGGTGCCCTCGAAAGCCGCGAATTCGGCGTTCCACTCGGTGAAACGGCCGCCGAGGCTTTCCATGACGACGGCCTTGAACAGCTCTTCCTTGCTCGGGAAATAGAGAAAGAGGGTGCCCTTGGAGACGCCGGCGCGCACCGCTACTTCCTCTGAGCGGGTGGCGGCAAAGCCTTTTTCGACGAACAGGTCGAGTGCGGCGGCCAGCAGTTCGCCGGGGCGCGCCTCTTTGCGGCGCTCGCGCTTGGCGCGCACCGGGCAGATGATCTTGTCGACGAAGGAACGGGGCGGGGACATGGGATGTTAATGACTCGCGGGTTAGTAATGTAGTGACCGATATCCGTCACGTCAAGCCGCCACAATACCGGGCTCATCCTTTTCCAACCTCCCGGAGCCGCACCATGTCCACTTCATCGCCGCCCACCGAAACCATCGTGCTCGGCGGCGGCTGTTTCTGGTGCACCGAGGCGGTGTTCGACCGGGTGCAGGGCGTGCTGGACGTGGAGTCGGGCTATTGCAACGGCCAGACCGTCAATCCGACCTACGAGCAGGTCTGCACCGGCCGCACCGGCCACGCCGAGGTGGTGAAGCTCGAATTCGACCCCGCGCAGATCAGCCTGCGTGAAATCCTCGAGATCTTCTTCGTCGTGCACGACCCGACCACGCTCAACCGCCAGGGCAACGACGCCGGCACCCAGTACCGCAGCGGCATCTACTACACGAGCGACGCGCAGAAGCAGGTGGCCCAGGAGGTCATCCGCGAGATCGGGGCCAGCAAGACCTACAGCTCGCCTGTCGTGACCGAGGTGGCGCAGCTCGCCAACTACTCGGCGGCCGAGGCCTACCACCAGGACTACTTCCTGAACAACCCGAACCAGGGCTACTGCGCGTTCGTCGTGGGACCGAAGGTCGAGAAGTTCCAGAAGACCTTCGCATCGCGCGTCAAGGCCTGAGCGCCGATCGGTACCTCGCCCCGTGCATCTCTCCATCCGCCAGCCTCGGACCCGTTCGACCCGCGCGCTCGTCATCGCGCTGATGGTCGCGGTGTGGTTCGCGGGCACGCTCGGGTTGATGCACCGCTCGCTGCACGTGCCGGGCCTGCCGGCCGCCGCGGCGCAGGCTGGCCACAAGCATGCCGTCCCCCAGCTGGCCAGCCTGTTCGGCGAACACAACGACGCCGAGTGCCGGCTGTACGACCAGCTCTCGCACGGATCCGGCGTGCCCGGCGTGCCGCTGGTGGTGCTGCCGATGCTGCTGCCGTCGGCCGTCTTTGCTTTCCTGCAGGGCGAAGCCGTCGCCCGCTGGGTCGCGCTGTTCGACGCGCGCGGCCCGCCTTCCACTCGCTGAATCCCCTGTGTTCCGGCTGCCGCACCCGCTTCTCGCGCGGGCGGCGGCCGGTCGTTTCCCGATTCAACGAGTGTTCCTTCATGACTCCCAAATTCCGTCGCAACGCCATCGGCGTTGCCGTTCTTTCGCTCGCCTCCTTCGCAAGCATGGCCCAGGACCAGGCGCAGGTTCAGGCCCAACCCGCCGACGCCGCCAGCCTGCGCGAGGTCACCGTCACCGGCAATCCGCTCGGCGCCTCCGAACTGATCGCTCCCACCACCACGCTGTCGGGTGACAAGCTGCTGCTGCGCTCCCAGTCGACGCTCGGCGAAACGCTGGACAACGTGCCCGGCGTGAGCAGCAGCTACTTCGGCCCCAACGCCAGCCGCCCGATCATCCGCGGCCAGGACGGCGACCGAATCCGCATCCTGCAGAACGGCGGCGGCGCACCCGATGCCTCCGCGCTGAGCTACGACCACGCGGTGCCTGTCGATGCGCTGGTCACCGACCGCATCGAAGTGCTGCGCGGCCCGTCGGCGCTGCAGTACGGCGGCAGCGCCGTCGGCGGCGTGGTCAACGTGATCGACAACCGCATTCCTTCGGAGCCGATCAACGGCTTCGGCGGCCGCGCCGACCTGGGCTATTCCACCGGCAACAAGGAGAAGAATGGCGGCGTGGTGCTCGAAGGCGGCAACGACCGCTTCGCACTGCACGTCGACGCCTTCAACCGCGACTCGAAGGACGTCTCGGTGCCGATCACCCTCGAATGCAGCAAGCCCGGCTCGCCGTGGACGGCGCGCAAGATCTGCAACTCGGCCAACGAGGCGCACGGCGGCGCGCTCGGCGGCACGATGTTCTTCGACCAGGGCTACATCGGCGCCTCGGTCGGCACTTACCGCAGCACCTACGGCACCGTGGCCGAGGACGACGTCACCATCGGCATGAAGTCCGACCGCTATGCGCTCGAAGGCGAGTGGCGCCCGGGCGGCTTCATCAGCAGCATCCACGCCAAGCTGAGCCACACCGATTACCGCCACACCGAGTTCGAGGGCGGCACGCCCGGCACCACGTTTTCGAACATGAGCAACGACCTGCGCATCGAGGCGCGCCACCAGAAGATCGGCAACTTCGAGGGCCTGGTCGGCTTCAGCAGCGAAACCAACCGCTTCGCCGCCGATGGCGAAGAGGCCTTCGCGCCGCACAGCCGTACGCGCTCCAATGCGCTGTTCATGTACGAGGAGTACGGCACTTCGTGGGGCCGGCTGAGCTTCGGCGCGCGCACCGAGCAGGTCCGCATCCGATCGCTGGGCTATCCGGACGATCCGACGGTCACGCGCTTCGCCATCGGCGAGCGCACCTTCAATCCGCACAGCGCGGCCTTCGGTGCGCTGGTCAACCTCGCGCCGCAGTGGCAGCTGACTTCGAACCTCGCCTACACCGAGCGCGCGCCGAAGGACTACGAACTGCTGGCCAACGGCCCCCACGTGGCGACCGCCGCGTGGGAGGTGGGCGACCCGAACCTGAAGAAGGAAAAATCGACGGGGCTGGACCTGGGCGCGCAATGGAAGTCGGGGCCCAACACGGCCCGCGTCAACGCCTACGTCACGCGTTTTCGCAACTACATCGGCCTGACGGCATCGGGGCGCAGCCTCGATGAAGAGGGCAACGTGGCCGAGCCCGGCGCCACCGATGCGCTGGCCGAGTACGTCTACAGCGGCGTGCGCGCGCGCTTCACCGGCATCGAGGCCAACGGCAACCTGCGCCTGCTGGGCAGCGAAGGCTTCGCGCGCATGGACGACGCCGGCACGCTGGACCTCGAATGGCGCGGCGACATCGTGCGCGCGAAGAACCTCGACACCGGCGAGCCGCTGCCGCGCATCGCGCCGCTGCGCCTGGGCGCGACGCTGGCCTATGCCAACGGTCCGTGGGGCGCGCGCTTCGGGTTCGACTACAACGCGGCGCAGCACCGCATTCCGTCGGTGGGTGCGCGCGAGACCGATGCCTACACGCTGTGGAACGCGGCCATCACCTACCGCATGAAGGTGCAGCGCGCCAACCTCACCTGGTACGCGCGCATGGACAACATCACGAACAAGCTGGCCTACAGCGCGACGTCGATACTGACGACGACGGTGTATCCGAACGCGCCGTTGCCCGGGCGCACGCTGAAGGTCGGTTTGCGCGTGACGTTCTGATCTTGTGTTGCTCCCTCCCCCGTTGGGGGAGGGCAGGGGGTGGGGGCAAGCGGCCTTTGACAGGGCCATGGCTCCTGCGAGTGCCGCCTGCCCCCATCCCGACCTTCCCCCAGAGGGGGAAGGAGCAAGGCACTCACTGGGCTATCCTCGCCGAGTGAATTCCTTCGTCATCTCCTCCCTGCTCCCCGTCGTCCTGCTCATCGCCGCGGGCTACCTCGCCGGCAAGCGCCGATGGATCGGCGGCAATGCGGTGAAGGACCTGTCGCATCTCATCTTCCTGCTGCTCGCGCCCGCGCTGCTGTTCCGCGCCATGAGCACGGTGCATGTCGAGCAGCTGAGCCTGAAGCCGGTGGCGGCGTACTTCGTTGCTTCGGGCCTGCTCTTCGCGGCCACGCTGGCGCTGCGCGGGTTCAATCGCACCGCGGCGGTGATCGCGCTGGCCAACACGTACAGCAACACGGTGATGATCGGCATCGCGTTGATCGGCCTGGCGTATGGCGAGGCGGGCATGGTGGTGCTGCTCACGCTGATCTCGCTGCATTCGCTGGTGCTCCTGACCAGCGCCACGGTGGTGCTGGAGCTGGCCGTCGCGCGCGAGCACGCGGGTGTCGGTGGCGAAGACAAGCGCCCCTCGATGGCACGCACCGTGATGCGTGCGCTGCGCAACGCCATCATCCACCCCGTGCCGCTGCCGATCATCGCGGGCCTGTTGTTCGCGCAGACCGGGCTGATCATGCCCGAGTTCATCGACAAGCCGATCCAGTTGCTCGGCCAGGCCTTCGGCCCCATCGCGCTGGTGATGGTGGGCATCACGCTCGCGCTCACACCCATCGGCCGGCATTGGCGCGGCGCGCTGATGCAGGCGCTGGTGAAGAACCTGCTGCATCCGCTGCTGGTGGCCGTCATCGGTTGGCTGCTCGGCGTGCGAGGCATTCCGCTCACGGTGATGGTGGTGGCGGCGGCGCTGCCGATCGGCGCCAACGTGTTCCTCTTTTCGCAGCGCTACCGCACGGCCGAAGACCTGGTGACGGCCAGCGTCGCGATGTCGACGGTGCTGGGGCTCGCCACGCTACCGCTCGTGATGGTCTGGGTGCAGTGGTTGCCCTGAGCCCTTCGGTTCTCTCTTCGTAGAACCTCGCAGACTTTCGCCTTAGCGCGGTTCGCCGCACGCCTATGCCGTTCGGCAGGGTGGCCGTTTGGAGAGATGGCGCGCGGCCTCTGCCGCCCTACATTTGCCGGCTGATGATTCACCCGGCGCGCTCTTCGCCCCTTCTTGCTATGGCGGTGGTCGCGACGACGATCGCCGCGCTGCAAGTTCGCCCCGCGCAGGCCACAGGCGAGGCCAGGCCGTGCCGCACGCCGTGCCTGTCGGCGAACGTGCCGCGCGAGCCCGCCGAGCCGCCGCCCGCCGAGAAGGCTGAAAGGGCCGACGAGGGGCCGTCGAAGCCGAGGCCGGTGATCAGGACGCGCACACAGCCAGCCGCGTCGGCACCGCCGCCGGTGCAACGGGAAGCGGCGGTATCAAAGCCTGCGCCGTCGAAGCGCTGCAGCGAGATCAACATGCGCGCCGCCGTGGGCGAGCCGCTGTCGGACCAGGACATGAAGACATTGAGGAGCCAATGCTGATGACGACCATCGCCACCCAACGAGTCCGCCTGGCGCTGCGCGCGCTCGCGCTGTGCGCCGCCGTGCTTGCCGCCGCCTGCGCGCACCGCCCCGCGCCGGGCAACGCCATGCCCTTCGACCAGGCCGTGAACCAGGCGGTGGACGACCTGATGGTGCAGACGCAGAAACTGCCGGCCTTCCTGGCCAAGGTGGAGTCGACGCTCACGCAGCGCCGCATCGTGATCGACCCGCTGCTCGAAGGCGCGAGCGGCCAGCAGACCGAGGTGACGCGCGTGGCCGAGCAGCGCATCGTGCAGCGCATGCAGGCGCAGTTCAGGCAGTTCACCGTCACGCCCTTCAACGCGAGCGAGATCGGCAGCGCGCAGTACGTGCTCAATGGCACGCTGGTGCGCGACAGGGACGCTTCGGGCGCACCGTACCGACTGAACCTTGCGCTGACCGAGATCCGCAGCGGCATGGTGATCGCGCAGTCGGTCACGCGCATCAGCGATGCCACGCTCGACACACGGCCCACCGCCTTCTTCCGTGACAGCCCGGTGAATGGCAAGGACCGCGGCGTCGAGGGCTACATCCGCACCGCCGAGACCCAGCCCGGCCAGGCCGCGGACGCGCTGTACCTGGAGCGCCTGCCGACCTCGACCGTGCTGCAGGAGGCCACCGCCGCCTACGAGGCCGGCCGCATGAGCGAGGCGCTCGGCCGCTACGAGGCTGCATCGAAGCGGCCCGACGGCCAGCAGCTGCGCATCTACAGCGGGCTGTACCTCACGCAGTCGCAACTCGGCCGCACGGCCGATGCCGAGAAGACCTTCGGCACCATCGCGCGGCTGGGGCTCGAAACCAACAACCTGAGCGTGAAGTTCCTGTTCAAGCCGGGCTCGACCGACTTCCTCGCCGATCCGAAGATCAGCGCCGCCTATCCGATGTGGCTGCGCCAGATCGCGCGGCAGGCGGCGCAGATCGATTCGTGCGTGGTGGTCACGGGCCACACGAGCCGCACGGGCTCGGAGGCGGTGAACGAGCGGCTGTCGCTGCAGCGCGCAGTGAGCGTGAAGACCCGGCTGGTGGGCGAGGCGGCGCCCCTGTCGAAGAAGCTGCGGGAATCGGGCATGGGCTTCCGCGAGAACATCGTCGGTACGGGGGCGGACGATGCGAGCGACGCGCTGGACCGGCGCGTCGAGTTCAAAGTCGTGAGTTGCGAGGCCTGACGACGATCCGCCTCACGGAGCCAGGCGCTCGCGCACCCAGTCGCTACCGTCGAGCCGGTAGCGCAGCCGGTCATGCAGCCGGCTCTTGCGGCCCTGCCAGAACTCCCAGCGGTCGGGCACCAGCCGGTAGCCGCCCCAGTGCGGAGGGCGCGGCGGCGAGAGCATGTGCTTGGCCGCGGCAACGGCGGCGTTCTTCACCAGCACGTCGCGTCCGCTGATCACCTCGCTCTGCGGACTGGCCCAGGCGCCGATGCGCGAATCGAGCGGGCGGCTCGCGAAGTAGGCGTCGCTCTCTTCGGCGCCTGCCTTCTCGACGCGGCCCTCGATGCGCACCACGCGTTCGAGTTCGACCCAGTGGAACTGCAGCGACGCATACGGATTGCCCGACAGCTCGCGGCCCTTGCGGCTCTCGTAGTTGGTGTACCAGACGATGCCGCGCGCGTCGTAGCCCTTGATGAGCACGATGCGGCTGGACGGCCGCAGGTCGCTGCCCACGGTGCACAGCGTCATCGCATTGGGCTCGGGCACCTGCGCGTCGATGGCTTCGGTGAGCCAGCGCTCGAACTGCTTCAGCGGATCGCCGGCGCTGTGGGCTTCGCCGAGTTCGGCGCGCTCGTAGCTCTTGCGCAGCGCCGCCAGTGCGTCATTGGAGAGGGGGGAGGTCATGCCGGGATTGTTGCGCACATACTCGGCCCATGACGACCATGAAGGTGAATTCCCCGGTGGTGATCGTGCTGGCCTCGGGCCGCAGCGAACGCTTCATCGCGGCCGGTGGCGCGGGCTCGAAGCTGAAGGCGTTGCTCGCCGGCAGGCCGGTGCTGGAGCGCACGCTCGACGCGGTGCGCGCCAGCGGCCTGCCATGGCACGTGGAAGATGCGGGGCACCCCGGCATGGGCGATTCGATCGCGGCCGCAGTGCGCGCAACGCCCGATGCGGCGGGTTGGCTGATCCTGCCGGGCGACCTGCCGCTGGTGCAGCCCGCGACACTGCAGGCTGTTGCAGCAGCCCTGGGCGGCCGGGTGAATGCCGTGCAGCCGCAGTACCGGGGCGAGCGCGGCCATCCGGTGGGCTTTGCCGCCGGGTGCGGTGCGCAACTCGCCATGCTGGAGGGAAGCCTGGGCGCATCGTCCATCCTGCGGTCGATGCGTGCCATCGATTCGGTTGCCGACCTGGTGGTGGACGACGTCGGCGTGATCACCGACATCGACACACCCGAGGCGCTGGCGCAGGCCGAGACGCTGTGGCTGGCGCGCGAGGGCGCCTAGCTTTTGCCGCCCGTTTCGATCAGGGCTTGGTGATCACCGCACAGGCGATGCGCGGGCCCGAGTTGCCTGACGGCTGCGTCGTGAAATCGTCGCGGTCGCGATGCACCACCAGGGCGCGGCCCACCACGTTGTTGGCGGCGCCGTCCGTCAGCGAGATCGAGTGGTCTTCCACGCTGAAGCGGGCCACGCCGCTGGCATCGGCCACCAGGCTCGGCAGTTCGCCGGCATGGCTGCCCGCGGCGGCGAACTTGCCGTGCGTGCCGCCGGTCGGATTGAAGTGGCCGCCCGAGGCGTCGCCGTTGTTGCCGCAATCGCCCTTCTCGTGGATGTGGAAGCCGTGCTCGCTGCCCGGTGCCAGCCCGCGCACTTCGCCCGACACGCGCACGCCGTGGTCGAGCGCGGCGAAGGTCACCGTGCCGCGCGTCGGGTTGGGCGTGATGGCGCCGGTCGGCACCAGCTCGACGGCGGTGCTCGGCTTGCCGCCCATGCTGCCGCAGGCGGCGAGAAGGGCGCAGGCGAGGAGGGCGGCGCCGGCGGCGGCGAGACGACGTTGGGTCATGTGTTTTCCTTGGATGATTCGGAAGGTTGGGAAGAAGAGTCTGAAGACCCCGGAACATATACCGGAGGCTGCGGCGCCCCGCAATCGGCGGCGGCCTCGGTTTGCTGCTGGCGCTGCTGTTCCTGAACGGCGGCCAGCGCCACCAGGCGGGCCAGCGCCGCGTCGTGGATCGAGTGGCGCTGCAGTTCGAGCAGCGTCTGGCGTGCGTAGTCGAGCGAAGTTCCGTAGCGGCCGACGGCGTTGGCGAAGATGTGGCGGTAGCGCTCGTCGCTGAGTTCGCCCGTGAAGTTGGGGCTGCGCCGCGACAGGGTGAACGCCAGCGCACGCACAGGCCCTTCGGCCGTGCCGCAGCGCAGCCATTTCGGGTCGTACACGCCAGTCGGCATCTCGCGCAGCCAGAGCCGGCGCAGCGTTTCCAGACCCTCGGCCCTGGGCACGCGGAACACCATGCCACGGCAGCTGCCGCCCGAGAGCAGTCCGAACACGAGGCCGGGCACCTGGACGCTGCCGCGGTTCACGCGGCTCCACATCTTCAGCGCGCGATGCCAGCCGCGCACCCAGGCCTGGCGCCGTTCGACGAAGTCGAACTCGGGCCGCCAGATCAGCGAGCCATAGCCGAAGAGCCAGAGATCCTCATGCCCGCCCCAGTCGGCGATGGCGCGCTCGAGCATCGGCTGCGGATCGCGCAGGGGTTTGGGCATGGGGTCGAGTCCCGGCGGACCGGGGTTCGGCGCAGGGTCCGACATGGGGATGCCGGGGCCGCCGCCTACAATTTCCTGATCATGGTTCACCGCACCATTATTTACCTACCCCTTCCCTATGGAGCAAGATCCCCGATGAGCGATGACGACAGCCAGCAGAATTTCATCCTCGGATTCGTCATGGCGCTGATCGCCCTGGTGATCTTCTTCGTGGTCGGCATCGTGCTCTGGCACAGGGGCCACAACCCGGCGGTCGCGAAGTAGAAGTTCACCACGCCGTCGACCACGCGGATGCTTGCGCCGTCGGGGATCGTGACCGTCACGG